>NZ_JAXRUU010000035.1:0-32752 GCF_034497445.1 Halorubrum sp. AD140 | reverse complement strand
CGGACGCGTCGAAGCTCACCTGCTGGCCCGCCTCGGGAGAGTCGGGACTGGAGGTGAACGACGCCGTCGGCGGTTCGCCGTCGTCGCCGACTGTCGACCCCGTCGCCCACGCGTTGATGAGCGACTGGATCTGGTCGTCGCCGATGGTCTCGCCACCGGTGTCGGGCACCTCGCTACCGGTCGACCACCAGTTGATCGCCTGCTGGATCTCGTCGTCCTCGATGAGCGAGTCGTTCTCGCCGCCCGCCGCGACCGCCTCTGCGACGGTCATCGTGTCGTCGGCCGGCGGCTCGTCCTCCTCGAGGGCGACGACCTCGATCGCGTTGACCTGCGGGTTCTCGACGTCGCCGTGTTCGAAGTCGACGTCGACGGCGCCGTCGTCGTCGACGGTCGAAGCGAACGACTGCATCGTCCCGTTGGCGTGGCCGACGTCGGCCACGGGGTCGTAGTTCGTCAGGACCTGCTCGTCCTCGATCGAGACGTTGAACGCTCGCTCGCCGGGGTCGCTGGCGCCGGGGAACTGGTTCCCGAAGTAGAGCCGGACCTCGACGTCGGTCCCGGACTCGACCGGGAACTCCCACTCCATCGGGATCTCGTCGTCGGGTTCGTCCCACCGCTCGGCGTCGAACACCGCGTCTGGGGTGCTGTCTGGGACCGAACCCGTCGGCGTCACGTTGTCGCCGCCGTCGTAGGTGTCACTCCCGTTCGGGTCAACGAGATACTCGGACGGACTGTCCTCCGCGTCGGACGACCAGTCGGGACCGTCGTCGAGCGCGTCGAGTTGGGACCCGCCGGCGTTGACGCGGTGAAGCACCTCGCCTGGCTCTGCCGGCTCGTCGGCGTCCTCGACCGTGACGTCCACGGTGTCGGCGTCGGTCGACTCGCCGTCGGAGACCTCGACCTCGAAGGTGAGCGTCTCGTCGGCGTCGACGTCCGGCGCGGTGAACGAAGGCGTCGCCGCGGACGCGTCGTCGAGCGTCGCGTCGGTACCGCCCGTCTGCGTCCACTCGTAGCTCAGCGAGTCGCCGTCGGGGTCGCTGGAGTTCGAGGCGTCGAGGGTGACCTCGTCGCCCTCCGCGACGGTCTGGTCGTCACCGGCGTCGGCCGTCGGCGCTTCGTTCTCCGGATCGTCCTCCTGTAGCGGTTCGACGTCGAGGTACTGCCACGTCGCGTCGAACGCGGAGTCGGCCCCGGTGGACGTCGCGATGACGCCCGCGGCGGTTCCGTTGCCGTCGGCGGTGTCGAACCACTCCGTCGGCACGGTCGTCTCGTCGAGGAACTGCTCCTCGCCGTCCTCCACGGCGTAGTACGCCTCGACGGTCCCGTTGCTCGGGTACACCGTCATCGAGAGCGCCGTCTCGTTGCCGGCGGTCGGCGCCGGCGGGTTCGCCACGTCGGTGAAGCTCCCGTCGTCTTCCGTCGCGAGCTGGACGCCGGAGCCGTCACCGCTGCTGAACCCGGTCGCGGTCAGCTTGGCGTAGTTGTCCTGGTCGCCGGTGCCGACGAAGATCCCCTGCGACTGGAACTGTTCGGCGTCGCTCGGGAGGCCGTTGACCGTCGTCTCGACGGTGAACGGCTCGTCGGCGTTCACGCCCACCTGGTAGGCGTGCTCCTGGGTGTTGGTGTCCTCGTGGGCGTCGCCTTGGCCGACGTTCTCGACGGTCAGGACGTTCGCCGCGCCGCCCGCGGTGACCTCGTCCGGGTCGTAGAGGTCCTGGTAGTCGGACCCGTTCATCATCACGCCGGTGAACCCGAGGTCGAGGATGGTCCCGGATTCGCTGTTGGGCGCGAAGTCGTAGGTCGCCGGCAGGTCGGTGTCGAGCCCGTTGTCCGGGTCGACCGCGAACAGGTCCTCGGTGTCGTCGATCCCGTCGTCGTCGTCGTCGGGATCGTTCAGGTTGGACTCGCCGTCGTCGTCGAAGTCGGGGGGAGTCGAGCCCGCCGAGCACGGGTCGGAGCCCGCGTCTATCTCGTCGGCGTTGTCGTAGCCGTCTCCGTCCTCGTCGAGCGACGCGTCGTCCGCGCCGGTACACTGTTCGCCGTCGTCGGCGTCGTAGTCGGTCGGTTCGAAGACGGTGACGTCGTTGCCGCCGTGGTTGGCGGTCCACACCGTCCCCGGGAACGCCCCGGTGTCGCCCTGCGCGTCGAGTCCCAGCGGTCCGCCCGTGTTGAAGACGGTGTCCACCTCGTCGACATCCTCGCCGTCGGCGCTCAGCTGGACGCGCTCGACGTCGCCGCCGAGCTCGACGAGCAGGAGGTCGCCCTGCATCCCGCCGCCGAAGTTCGACGCCGTGTACTCGTCGATGGCGCCCGTCGGGGAGAACGTCGGGCCGATCGAGCCGTCCTCGTCGGGCGACTGGTAGTCGCACTCGACCGCGTTCGCCATGTCGAAGGGGACCGGCGTGTCGTCCTCGTCGAAGTCGTGGTACTGGTTACCGTCCGCGTCGTACAGCCCCGCGTCGTCGGGGTTCGCCCGGATCGGAACTGGGTGGCCGCCGTAGTACCCCTCCTCGGGGACGTAGTGGAGCTGGTCGCCCGTCGTGGCGCTGTCGTCCTCGTTGGGCTCGTTCGTGCACACGCCGGCGTCCCCCTCGTCGACGGGGGTGCCGCCCCAGCCGCCGTTCGGTCCGTGGTCGGCGACGTAGAGCTGTTCGTCCTCGGTCAACACGAGGTCGTAGGGGTTGCGGTAGCCTGGCGAGTAGACCTGGACCGGGCCGTCCTCGACGATCTCCGCCTGATTGAGGCCGTCGTCACCGCCGAAGGGGAGGTCGCCGCCCTCGACGGTCGGAATCGGGTACCGGTAGTCGAGGTCCGGGTACTCGCTGTCGTGATTCTGAAGGCTGGTCCGCTCGTGGTTCGCGTCGATCTGTGCGAGGTCGATCTCGAGCGTCGCGGCCGAGAGCGCGTACTCCGGCGTGTGACCGAAGTTGTCGCTGGGGGCCCCCTTGTTGGCGTGGCCGCCCTGGGCGACGTAGAGCGTCTCCTCGTCGTCGGTGAGGTCGAGGCCGTTCGTGGCGTGGTTCTCCTCCGAGCGTGGCAGGCCGAGGACCATCACCTCGTGGTCGAGGTCGTTCAGGCCGCCGTCGTCGTTCCAGTCGAAGGTCAGCCGCGAGATGGCCCCCGAGTTGGTGTCCGTGGAGTCGTCGTCCTGTCCGACGCTGATTTCGGGGTCGCTGGAGGAGACGTAGACCTCGGGCTCGTCCGCCGTCCCACCCACGGTCAGACCCGTTATCTGTCGGTTGGCGTCCTCGTCGAGGTTCCCGAGGTCGTCGTGGTTCGGGATGTCCTGTATGGCGCCGATCTCCTCCTCGTTGACGACCTCGTAGCTGTCCTCGCCGGAGCGCTCGACTTCCAGCGCGTAGACGGTGCCGCCCTGCGTCGAGACGTAGGCGCGACCGTCCGGTCCGAAGTCGATGGCGGTGGGATTGCCAGCGCTGAAGCCCTCGAGCTTCGACTTACTGAAGCCGACCTCGGCCGTGCTCGCGCCCTCGCCGGCGAGGTCGATCTCGAGCGGCGAGTTGCTGCCCGAGTGCTCGATCTCGAGCGTCGCGGACTTCGCCTGGGCGTCCTCCGGCGAGAAGGTCACCGGAAGGTCGGCGGACTCGCCGGGCGCGAGCGTCGTTTCAGACGGGCTCCCGGACGAGAACTCGGTCGCGTCGTCGCCGCTGACGGAGACGTCCTGAACGTCGATGTCCGAGTCGCCCTCGCCGCCGAGGTTCGTCAGCGAGACCGTCTCGGTCTCGTCGTCCCCGGTGACGACCTCGCCGAAGTCGACCTCGCTCGGGCCGCCGAGCGTGTCCGGCTCGGGCTCGGCCTCGACGATCTCGACAGCCGAGATCTTCGCCTCGTCGACCTTGCCCGCGAAGTCGACGTCGATCTGGCCGTCCTCGGGCGTGACCGTGTACGACTTCATCGTACCGACGTCGTGGCCGACATCGTCGTAGACGTCGTAGTCGTTCAGGACGGTCTCTCCCTCGACGGTCGCGTCGAGCTCGCGCTGGTCCGACGACTCGTGGAATATCTCGGCGAAGTACAGCCGGACCTCGTACTGCTGACCGGACGTGGCGTCGAACTCCCACTGCTGGTCGCCGTAGAGTTCCGACTCGAACACCTCAGCGGGTGTGCCCTCCGGGACCGTGTCGTCGGTGGTGACCGAATCGTCCGTGCTATAATCGTCCGGACCCCCACTCACCGAGACGCCGCTCGTGGAGTCCGGCGGTGTCCAGTCGGGGGCGTCGACGGCCCCGACCGTCGATCCTCCCGCGTTTACTCGATACACTGCGCTTTCGTTCTCCTGCGCCTGCGCGGAACCCGCTCCCACCGCTATCGAAGCCACGCCCATGGACGTGATCATCAACAGCGAGAAGAGCAGCGCGAAGGCCTGCTTCGATCGTGTTGGTGGCATATGTGTGATTGTCCGTCGGCCGGCAGGTTCGGTTCGCGTCCTACTGATGGACCGGCGATAGATCAGCCACTTAATAGGCAGATAGTATTGTGCAGATCTACGGGGGAAGCGGGCCGCTAACGCGGACATAGAGGTATCCCTTCGCTCGTCGTAGCCCCCGACTAACGTGTAGTTTTGGTGATAACACCGCCTGCCGGCGTCCGGTCCATAGTCGGGTACTCGATCAGGAAGACGCGCCCACCACACGCGTCACGCACATCGCAACCGAGGGCGACGACCGAAGACCGAGGACGGTGCCCGAACGCGTTCGGGGGCGCCCCCAAGGACGAACGGATCGTAGCTCCGGCCGACCGCATGTTCGACGACATCGACGTGGACCGGCGTCCCCTCGTCCTCATCTGGGAGGTGACGCAGGCGTGCGGACTCGCCTGCCGTCACTGTCGGGCCGACGCGAAGCCGAGACGTCACCCCGACGAGCTGACGACGGAGGAGGGAAGGCGACTCCTCGACGACGCGGCGGAGTTCGGCGACGGGCAGCTGGTTGTCCTGTCCGGCGGCGACCCGCTCGCCCGGGAGGACCTCACCGAGTTGGTGTCCTACGGGACCGAGCTCGGTCATCGCATGACGATCACGCCGAGCGGGACGGCGTCGCTGACCCCCGACCGCGTGTCGGCGCTCGCGGACGCCGGGATCGAGCGAATGGCGCTCAGCCTCGACGGGGCCACCCGCGAGAGTCACAACCGGTTCCGCGGCGAGGAGAGCTTCGCGGACACGATGACGGCGGCGCGGGCGGCCCGGGACGTCGGACTCCCGCTGCAGGTCAACACCACCGTCTGCGCCGAGACGGTCGAGGAGCTCCCGGCGATCCGGGACCGCGTGCACGACCTCGGCGCGGTCCTCTGGAGCGTCTTCTTTCTGGTCCCCGTCGGTCGCGGCCGGATCCTGGAGCCCATCTCGCCCGGGCACGCCGAGGAGGTGATGTCGTGGCTCCACGGCGTCGCCGAGGCGGAACGGTTCGGGGTCAAGACCACCGAGGCGCCGTTCTACCGGCGCGTCGGCCTCCAGCGCGACGGCGACGAGAGCGCGGTTCGTCGGCGCGGCGGCATCACGGCCGGACGCGGGTTCGCTTTCGTCAGCCACACCGGCGAGACGTACCCCTCCGGATTCCTCCCCAAATCCGCGGGCAACGTCCGGGACCGGTCGGTCGTCGACATCTACCGAAACGCGGAGCTGTTCGAGTCGCTCAGAGAGCCGGACCGGCTCGCGGGGAAATGCGGCGCCTGCGAGTTCCGACAGGTGTGCGGCGGGAGCCGATCTCGGGCGTTCGCGGCGACCGGGGACCCGCTGGAGAGCGACCCCCTCTGTCCGTACGTGCCGGACGGGTACGACGGCGAATTACCGCAGACGCTGGCGGACGGGAACTCGGGAGTCCGCGACGCGGCGGACTGACCGTCTCGGCGCGTCGCGTCGGACGCGATACGCGTCGGTCGGTCACAGCCCCCAGAAGTAGGCGATCCCGAGCGGCGTCACGATCGTCAACAGGAGCTGTAGGGGGAGTCCGACCCGTATGAAGTCGGAGAACCGATATCCGCCGGGAGCGTACACCATCAGATTCGTCTGGTAGCCGACCGGCGTCATGAACGCGGTCGAGGCGGCGAAGGTGACCGCCAGCACGAACGCGAACGGGTCGACGCCGAGAGAGGTCGCCGCGTCGATCGCCACCGGGATCATCAACACGACGCTCGCGTTGTTGCTGACGAGGTTCGTCAACAGCGCGGTGAACAGGTAGAACACGCCGAGCAGGATCAGCGGCGGGACCACGCCGCCGGCGAGAACGATGAGGTCGCCGAGGAAGCCCGCTGCTCCCGACTCGTCCATGGCTATCCCGAGCGGGATCACGCCCGCGAGCAGGAAGATCACGTCCCAGCTGACCGCCTCGTAGGCGTCGCCCGGGCGGAGACAGCCGGTGACGATCATCGCGACGATGCCCGCGAGCGAACTGACCATGATCGGCACGAGATCGAGCGCCGCAAGCCCAACGACGCCGGCGACGATGCCGAGCGCGAGGGGAATCTTGTGCCGGTCGAACGACTCCCAACGCGTCTCGCCGGAGACGATGATCGAGCGATCCGTGCGGAGGTCGTCCAGCGCCGACTCCGTCGCCTGCACCAACAGCGTGTCACCGCCCTGCAGCCGCAGGTCTCGCATCCGCTGGCGGGTGACGTCGCTTCCGCGTCGGACCGCGAGGACCGTCACGTCGTGTCGGCGCTGGAGGTCCCGCACGCGAACCGACCGACCGGTCAGCCACGACCCGGGGAGCAGGACCACCTCGGTGAGCTTGCGCTCTTCGCCGGTCGTCTCCTCCGTATCTTCCTCCTCGCCGTCCTCGGCCTCCTCGCCGTCCTCGGCCTCCTCGCCGTCCTCATCCTCCTCGCCGTCCCCCCTCTCTCCGCCGTCCTCCGCCCTCTCGCCCGACGGCGACTCCCCCGGGGTGGCGACGGGATCCTCTCCGTCAGGCGCGGGTTCGAGCGGGTCGAGATCGCTCAGCACCGCTCGCCGGATCCGCGACGACTTCTCCTCGTCGAACTCGTCGATGACCTCCGGGAGGAGATCGAGGTTCTCACCCTCGAGGACCTGCTGGAGCGTCTCCTCGTCGGCGCGAACCGCGAGCACGTCGCCCGCACGGATGCGCTCGGCATGGAGTCCGCGGGTGATGGTCCGCCCGTTCCGAACGATCTGGAACACCTCGAGGTCCAGTTCGTCGTCCCGGTCGACCTCCCGAACCGCCCTCCCGATCAGCGACGAGTCCTCTCTGACGACCACGTCCGTGAGGTACTCGGAGACGCCGAACTCCTCGCCGAGGTCGCCGCTGGGTTCGATCCGAGCCGGCGTCAGGTACCGACCGACGGTCAGCAGGTAGAGCGTTCCGACGACGAGCACGACGACCCCGAGCTGTGTGAACTCGAACATCGAGAACGCCTCGGCCCCCGGGCCGCCCTGTCGGGCCCATACGTCGCTCGCGAGGAGGTTACTCGACGTGCCGATCAGCGTGAGCGTGCCGCCCATCATCGCCGCGAACGACATCGGCATGAGCAGCTTGGACGGCGAGGTGTTCGCCTTCTTCGCGAGGTCGAGTATCGCCGGGATGAGAATGGCGACGATCGGCGTGTTGTTGACGAACCCCGCCGGCGGCCCGGAGAGTCCGAGTATCGCGAGGAGCTGTTTGGTCTCGTCGCCGTCGGTGTACTCCGAGACGGCGTTGGTGAGGATCTGGATCGCCCCCGTCTGGCGCACGCCCTCGCTGAGGATGAACATCGCGAGCACGGTGATCGTCGCAGGGTTCGAGAACCCCGAGACCCCCTCCGTCGGACCGACGCCGGTCCACGGTTCCAAGAAGATGAGCCCGACCATCACCGCGATGGCCGTCGTGTCGATGGGTATCGGCTGGGTGACGAACAGCACCAGCGCGACCGCGATAACCGCGAAGACGACAGCCATGTCGACCGTGACCGCCGAGATCGACAGCGGAGAGCCAAGCAAGGGTTCGACGAACCCGGCATCCACTGCCATCCTTGGCAGCCGTGTTTGTATCGGCACGTCATAAACGCCGGGGAGCGAGAGGGTCGCATACGAGCGAACCTCGATCGATTCCGCAGAAATGGCCAGTCGAGAACGACCTGCTGCTGCGTTTGCGATCGTGACCCTGAAACGAATACGTTACAGTTCCGGATGATGAACTCCTCGTCCATGTCCCTTGCCCTCCAAGTTGGGACTGCACTCGGGGTGCTCCTCGTGACGCTCCCAGCGTACTGGGTGGCTGCCCGAGTGAGTCTCCGAACGTCCGCCCCCACAATCTGGCTTCGCCGCCTACTCATCACCCTGATTCCCGTCGGGGTACTCGCGTATCTTCTGTCCAGGTTCGCTGGGACCGGAGAGGTCGCACAGCAGGCCGTCACGACACTTCTTCCCGCTGCGATCCCGACAGCAGTGACTGCGACTCTGGGCGAGGTTGCAGCGCAATTCACGTTGTTTCTCTCGGCCACCTGTCTGACACTCGCTACCTACGCCGTCACCGTTCCCGCGATCAACGAAGCGAGGGACCTTGATCTGTCGACGTGGACGGCAGTGCGTCGAGTCGCCCGGTTCGCCCTCGCCCTCACGGTCTTTCTCACGATTGCGTTCGTCCCATTCGAACGCATTGTGACGGGAGAAGACCCCGGACTGGCTCCGGTGACGCTCATCCTGTTCGTTCTACTACTCCCGTTCGTGGCCCCCGTTCTCTTCCGCATCGTCCGTGCTATCCGTGCCCCTACCCGTGAAGAACGCGATCGACTCAAATCGCTGTGTGAGCGTGCCGGTCTCGACGTGGACGACGTCTGGCTGTTGACCGACGCCGACGAGACGCTGGAGATCCACCTGCGCGGACCCCCGGGACGACGCCACCTGTACGTCTCCGTGTTCGGACTGGAGAGGTTCGAGGACGAAACACTGGGTGCAGTACTGGCGGCCAATGCCGGGGGAGTTGCGCACCACTACCGGGCGATCAAGCTCTGTCCGCTGTTCGGATTCCTCATCGTCGGCATCGCAACGCTCGCCTGGGGGTCAGCGCTCTGGTATGCGATTCTGATCGGGGGTGCGCTCGTGGGCTGGCTGCCGGTCCTTTGGGGGGCGCGGCGGGCGGTTCGACGCGGAGACGACCACGCCGCCGACCGAGTGGGCGCAGCGACTGTCGCCGACGCATTCGAACGGATGGCGGTCGAACAGAACCTCGACGTCCCGTCGGGTGGCGTCGGAACGATCTTCAAAAGCCGCCCGCCGTTACGGGATCGCATCGATCGCCTGCGGGAACGAAACCAGTGAGATCTACGCTCGAAACTCACCGACGAAACAGCTCAGCATAGCGGCGTACGACAGTACTACGAGTGAACAACAGCGCTTTGTGGTCGATTGTACCCGAGCGTTGTCAGAAACGGTAGACGAGAGACAGTGCTCTGTCGAGAGAACGGTCGGCGGCGTCACTCAAACGTCCACTTGAGCTTCGAGTACTACTTTAGGTGACCGTGGCGACCGGTGTGCTATGCACGGTGGTTCGCTGTCACGTCGGCAACTACTGGCGAGCGGGCTGGCCGCCGGGATCAGCGTCTCCGCGGGGTGTGTCGGGTTCGGTAGAGACGCCGCAAGCGAGGATGGCGAGGGGGAGTTGACGCTTTCGCTCAGCCGGATCGACGGACCGCTCAGTCGCAGGTACGTCCACGAGTACGAGGATCCCGACGAGCGCTGGGACGAGCAGGCGCTCGACGCGGCCGTGAACGGCGAGCAGTACACGACGCAACTCCGGAAACCGTTCTTCGCAAGTTCCGACGATCCCGCCTACGTGGTCCACGAAGACACCTTCTATCAACTGAGGTCCGTCATCGTCGACGAGGTCGTCGAGACCCACCCGGTACTCCGTCTGTTCGACTCAGAGGACGATCCATCGACGGCGATCGATGGGAGCGGGGAGGGAGCGCTACCCGAAGCCGACCAGCGGGCAGTCGGTATCGCGCACATGGCCGCGCGAGCTCGTGGTAACGAGGGTGGCTTTCCGTCGGGGCTGGTCCAGCGCGGCGGGTACGTGTATCGAAGTGAGGAGGCCCGCGAGGAGAGCGAGCTCCTCGCCGAGGACGGCCCTGCGTACGTCACGTACCGGGACGCCACCTACGAGGTCGAGATCGACCACGAACAGTTCCACGAGCCAGTGTATCGACCGACAGCGGAACCGGTCGCTGATGACTCTGAACACATCGAAACGATCCTCGTGGCCACGCTCGTGGGTGCGCGCGTCACAGGGGACGACCTCTCGACGGAGGCTCAGCAGATACTCTCTGAAGCCAGCGACGACGATTACAGCGAAACTCATCCGTTTTCGGACGCCTACACGGAGGTCCTGCGTGCGCTCGACAAACGCGCCTACATTGACGGGAACATCCGGAAAGACGCCGGCGTCCGCTCGAACGAGAACGAGATGATCCAATACGGAGACACATATCACGAGTTTTTCCTCCGGTTCGGAAACGAGGCAGATACGTGAGTGAAACAAGCGGCCGTCGTTCGCGCGCGCGCCATCGTGTTACACCCCATCATCACCAGTTTCCCGTTCCCGTCGGTGACGTCGACTGCTTCTATTGCAGAATCTCCTCCTTCTGCGCGAAATCGGACATCGAATGAGGGTAGCGGTCAGCGGAGGCGGCCGAGCAGCCTGTAGTCGTGATCCGGAGTGTACCGACGGAACAGCAAGCTGTTCGACAGCACCGACACGCTGGAGAAGGCCATCGCTGCTGCGGCCAGCACCGGCTGCAGGAGGCCGAGCGACGCCAGGGGAATCATCGCCGTGTTGTAGCCGAGCGCCCACACGAGGTTCTGCTTGATCTTCTGGAGCGTCGCGTCCGAGATGCGGATCGCCTTGACGACGTCGACGGGGTCGTCGCGCATCAGCGTGACGTCCGCCGCTTCGATGGCGACGTCCGTCCCGGAGCCGAGGGCAGTCCCAACGTAGGCGACCGCGAGCGCAGGGGCGTCGTTGACGCCGTCCCCGACCATCATCGCCTGCCGCCCCTCGTCCTGGATGGCCTCCACGGCATCGGACTTGTCCTCGGGGAGGACCTCCGCGCGGACGTTGTCCGGGTCGATACCGACCTGGTCGGCGACTGCGCGGGCCGTCCGCTCGTTGTCGCCGGTAATCATCATCACGTCGACCCCGCGCTCCTGCAGTTGACTCACGGCGTCCTTCGCGCTCTCTTTGATCGTGTCGGCATCGGCGACCACGCCGACCAGTTCGTCCTCGTACGCGACGAGCATCGCTGTTTTCCCTTCCTTCTCGAGACGCTCCATCGTCTCTTCGGCGGCGGTGGGGTCGATTCCGTTGTCACGCAGGAGCTTCCGATTTCCGACCAGCACCTCGCTGTCACCGACGGTCGCTTTGATGCCGTGTCCGGGGACGTTCTCGAAGTCGTCGGGAGCGGCCACGTCGAGCCCACGGTCCTGGGCTCCTTTCACAATGGCCCGAGCGAGCGGGTGTTCGCTCCCGCTCTCGGCCGTGGCTGCGAGCCGCAATACGTCGTCCTCGCCGAGACGGCCTCGGGCGAGCTGTCCGCCATCGGCTGCGGTGTCGGCGCCGTCCGTCGCGAAGTGTCCGTCGCCGTCGAACACGACCACGTCGGTCAGCTCCATTTCGCCTTTCGTGAGGGTGCCGGTCTTGTCGAAGACGACCGTGTCGACGTCCTTTGCGCGTTCGAGGATGTCACCGCCCTTGAACAGCACACCATTCTGGGCACCGATCGTGGTCCCGACCATCGTGGCAGCCGGGGTGGCGAGCCCGAGTGCACAGGGACAGGCGATGAGTACCGCAGACGCGAACACGATGATCGCGAACTCGAAGACGGAGACGGTCCCGCCGGCCGGGGCAGGCCCGCCAGCGACCTGGCCCCACACCGGGAGCCAGTCAACGAAACCGGCGAGCGCTTCGGGGAACGCGAACCAAACGACGCCCCACAGGAGAGCGTTCGCAATGACCGCCGGTACGAAGTACGCCGAGATGCGATCCGCGAGGTTCTGGATGTCGGGCTGGCGCGACTGGGCTTCCTTGACCGTCTGGACGATCTGTTGGAGCGCCGTGTCTGCACCCACCTTCGTCGCCTCGACGACGAGGACACCGTTCTCGTTTATCGTCGAGCCGACGACTTCGTCGCCCTCGCTCTTTTCGACGGGGACGGACTCGCCGGTGACCATCGACTCGTCGACCGCCGACTGGCCGTCGACGACCACGCCGTCAGTCGGGATCTGCTCGCCGGGGCGGACTTTCATCCGGTCGCCGACCTCGACGTCCTCGAGCGGGATCTCCTCCTCGTTGCCCGCTTCGTCGACGA
The DNA here is from genome assembly GCF_034497445.1 of Halorubrum sp. AD140. Lineage (NCBI taxonomy): Archaea > Methanobacteriati > Methanobacteriota > Halobacteria > Halobacteriales > Haloferacaceae > Halorubrum > Halorubrum sp. AD140. Next base: position 20,443 of record NZ_JAXRUU010000035.1, on the reverse strand, counting down.
CGGTCGCCGTCTCGGCCTCCATCTCCAGCAGCTTGCGGAGCGCCTCGCCGGCCTGCCCCTTAGAGCGGGCTTCGAGGTAGTTCCCGAGTGTGATGAACAGGAGGATGAGCGCGGCCGTGTCGAAGTACAGCCCGCCCGCGATCAGCCCAGAGAGGACGGCCACGGAGTAGACGTACGCGGTGGTCGAACCCAGCGCGATGAGCACGTCCATGTTGGCGCGGCCGTTCTTCACGATCGCCTTGTAGGAGTTCTTGTAGAACGGCCAGCCGAGCACGACCTGGACGGGCGTCGCAAGCAGGAACTCGACCCAGCCGAACTCGATACCGAAGACGCTCTCGGGGATGAGCCCGCCACCGAGGAGGAACCTCTCGACGAGGAAGAACAGCATGGGGGCGGACAGGACCGCGCCAAACAGGGTGAGACGTAATTGTTTCCGGATCTCGGCCTGCCGGGCAGCATCACGCGCGTCCTGGCCCGAGCCCTCGTCGGTGTCCGCTTCGCGAACAGGCGAGTAGCCCGCTGCCTCTATGGCATCGCACAGTGCATCGAACGACGCCTCTGCCGGGTTGTAGGTGACCTGTGCCTCGTCGGTCGCGTAGTTGACCTCGGCGTCGAGGACGCCCGCTGTCTCCTCAAGAGCCGTTTCGTTCGTCTCGGCGCAGTTGGCACACGTCATATCGGAGATGGTGATCGTCACCGTCTCCGAGACGGCGCCGTAGCCAGCCTCGTCGATCGCGTCGTAGATCTCCCGTAGTGATACCTCGTCGGGATCGTACGTGACGGAGCCCTCGTCGGTGGCGAAGTTCGCGTCCGCCTCAGCGACCCCGTCGAGGGATTCGAGCGTGTCCTGGATCGTCGCCGAACAGTTCGCGCAGGACATCCCAGTGATATCGAGATGAATTGTTTGGCTTGTCATGCTTGGTCTACCATACGGGGTCTAGGTTTAGGGGATTTGCTGCTTCGAGAGGTGGGTTATCGACCACAGAAAAGTGTGGATTCCAAAGTGCGTGTGACCCTCGCTCTACGAGGCGCTGGAAGTGATGGATGAACTAACCGGCGAGAGCGAGCTCACTGAGCGTGACGTGCAAGAGATCGCCGACAAAATCAACGAGAGTGGCCGCAAGCGCGTTGACGAGGAATCGGCGTAAACTCGACGAATGAAGCTGGTCATCGACGCCAACGTCGTTATCTCCGCACTCATCGCCGATTCGAAAACGCGAGAGCTCGTCGTTACACTCGAACCCGACCTCCTGACACCCGCGTTCGTCCACGACGAAATCGAGAACTACGAGGACCTGATTGACGAGAAGTCCGGGCTGGAACCACACGGCGTCGAACAGCACCGACCTCCTGTTCCAGTACATCGAGGCCGTTTCTGCCGACGATTTCTATCCGGCTATCGAGAGTGCGAACGAAGCAATCGGTGATACTGATCCCGACGATGTACTCTATCCGGCGTGTGCGATAGCCTGCGATGCGGCCATCTGGAGTGACGACGCTGACTTTGACGAACAGAATCTAAGTGAGGTTTACACGACAGGTGACGTTATCAACTCGTTCGAAACTCGCTAACAGAGGGTGTGACCAATTTGCTGAATGTATCGACTTTGTAACCGCGGAGCGACTGAGTTGAGTTCTGAGAGTCGGTATCACTGATAGAATACAACTGTCTTCACAGCGCTGTGCTGAATAGAACGCTGTATCCTGTACTAATCGTTCTCGAACCACGCGAATTGGATCGGTCAGTACCGGTGGTTCACCGACCATTCAAGACAGAGAAACACCGATTCCCGGTCTCGATTCAATCACTGCTGAACAGTGTCGCTGGATCAAACGGCCACCACCCGCGGTTTCGAATCACCAGATGGATCTGTGCGATGACGCCTAACAGCGGCAGTTCCAACAGCGGGCCGATGACCAATGCGAGCGGAATGAGCGGTTCATTTGGAAATGCGACAACGGCAATTGCGAGGGCTGTCGGTGAGTTCCGGGAGAGGATCGTGTTGTTGAGACAGACCATCTCCTTATACGAGAACGAGAGTACTCGTCCGACGCCAAATCCGATGCCGAGATTGATTACATAGAAGACGAGTACGGGAACGGCGAGAAGGGCGAGCAGTCCGGGGTTTTCGAGTATCACTTCCCCCTGCGAAGCGAACATCGCACCGATTGCGAGACTGAGAAAGATAATCTGGAGCGGACTCAGTTTCGGCAGGAACTGCTGATTGAACCACGGCCGTCCCTTTTGTCGGGTTAACGCCCACCGAGCAAGTCCACCGACCACCAGCGGAACGACGAGCACGAGAACGACGCTTTCGATCAACAGTTCCATCGGTAACACGACCAGTTCGCCCGCGAAGACGTACAAGTAGAGTGGAAGCAGTATCAACTGGAGAACGAGGTTGTACGGGAGGATGGATGTTGCCAGCGGGACGTCCCCGTCCGCGAGATCGGTGAAGATGAGATACCAGTCCGTACATGGCGTCACCATCAGCATGATGAGTCCGACCCACAGGGCAGGGTGGTTTCGAAGGAAGATCGCGCCGAGTGCCACCGCCAATAACGGGCTCCAGATGAAATTAATCAGGAGACTGGATCCGACAACCCGGCGATTTCCGAACGCTGCCCGGAGTCGAGAGAGTGGAATTCCGACGAATGCGGCGAATAGCATCACCATCAGGAACGGGAGAATCAGCTGGTCGGCGACAGGAGCGACGCCTGAAATCTGCCCGAGTGCGAGGCCACCGACAATAGCGACGAGAACAAACACCGTCTGATATTTTTCGACGAAGTCCATTTGGTCTGGAGTTACGCTTGTACCCCGTTATACCGTCTGGTTTCTACCACCTGCGCAAGGGGCAGAAGCTTGTAGTCGTGAGAAGACGTATCGGAATCTGATGACAAAGATCGCATTCGCCTGCGTCGGAAACGCGGGTCGGAGCCAGATGGCGACAGCGTTCGCGGAACGAGAGCGTGACCGTCGTGGATTCCAGATAGACATCGTCACAGGGGGAACTGACCCCGCTGAGAGTGTCCATGACGAAGTCATCGAGGCACTCCAAGAGACAGGAATCGATATCAGCGACCGCACTCCGCGCCGAATTACCGCAGAGGACGTTGTGGATGCGGATTACATCGTGACGATGGGCTGTTCCGTCGATCAGTTCCGACCCGACGAGTGGGACGGTGAACACCGTGTTTGGTCACTAGATGCAGTTGAGACGAGGGAGCAACGTGATGAAATTGAACGACGAGTCGCTGAACTATTCGATGAGATTGAGAACCGAGACGCCACGTAACGTAGGATCGGATTCGGATACAGCACGGCGAATAGCACGCGAGTATCTCCACTGGATCTCGGAGCCCGTAGTGGCATAGTCGCACTTCGAGTAGCAGAGGTGGCTCAGCAGAGCGAGATGGAGTGAACGTGAACGAAGTGCTGTATAGAAACTCTGTAATCAGCATCGAACTCGTGACTGGATATGAGCGTGTTTCGTCAATCAGCGATTGATTTTCTCTCTGGTGGCCAGTTTGGCTGTACGCGAATTCTCGTGACACTCACTCGCCAATTCGAAAACACGAGAACTCATTGTCACGCTCGAATCAGACCTCTGTGGCGTGAGACTACCGCAATTGGCCATCTAGATATCGTCGTTTTGGCGGGAAATCATGCCGAATCGGTCCGCGAAACTCGAACTACTCTCCCCGATCACGCACTCGGAGTGCCCCTCGCCGACCGTCCGACTTCCTGAGCGCAGTAATCCACGTGCGGACGATCGCACTACTGACGAGGACCGCGGTTCCAAAGATGAGGGCTAGACTCACGGCTTCGAGCGTCTCGACGCCATACACGACACTCACCTGCTTACTTGCGGTGGCGATACTCCCCGAGAGCAGCATCACTGCAAAGTATCCGTTGATGTCGGTCTCGTTTACCAGCTGCGTCGCACTCGCACCGATACGAGTGCCGAGCGCGCTTCCGCCGAGTAGCGCGGCGACGACGGGAATGTTGACTTCGTTCGACTGGGCGTAGACGAACGCTCCGAACGCACCCGTAACCGATATCTGGAGAATGCTGGTCCCGGCAGCGATTGCAGCGGGAACGCCGAACCCGTAGACCATTACAGGGAGCAGCAGGAACCCCCCACCGACGCCGAGACATCCGGAGAGAATGCCGATAATCAACCCGATAACGAGGATAACCCACACCGAAACGGTCGCACCGCCAGGTAACGACACCATCGGTGGGTGTTTGATGGCCTGAACCGTGGTAGTGACTCGTCCCGTTCCTACAGCTGTACTATCAGTACGAGTATCTCGCAGGACGGAGAGCCCGACCGCGCCGAGAAGCCCGACGTACACCACGCTGATTACGGAGTCGGCACTGCCGAGATCCGCAAGCAAAAACACGATCCGAGTGCCGATCTCGATACCGAGGGTCATTCCAAGAATCATCACTACCGCCAGTGTGTAGCTGATCTGGCCGTGATCGCGGTGGCTGAGCACACCGATGACACTGGTACCGAAGACGAACGCGAGCCCGCTCCCGACAGCAGTCGGGGCCGGATATCCGATCACCAACAGCGCTGGCGTCACGAGGAACGAGCCTCCCATCCCGAAGAATCCGAAGAGGATACCGATGATCAGGCCGAATCCGACGAAGAAACCAATACTTACGATACCAAGATCGAGGAATTCCACGGTCAGCCACTCACGAGTATTTTGCGGGTGGCCGGACCAGCAACGTGAATCAGCACCCCGTATCCGACGTACAGCACGAGCGCTTCTGTCAAGACGAAGCCGATCGTGGCAACAGCCTGCCCGAATTCACCGAATACTGAAGCGACCAGCAGGACGCTCAGCGGTACCAGAAATATGCTCATCTGAACGGCTCGGGCCGTCGATAACCCCCACTGGACCAATCCGTCGTTCCGATTACTCATGGCAGGCTCCGCCGTCGGTTTGAGCGCTTTCGGACGGCGTGACGTTCTGGTTGAGACTGAACAGGTTCGTCGGGTCGTACTCGTCCTTTAGCGCAACCAAACGTCCGTACGTCGGTCCAAACGTGGTCCGCATCGTGTCCTCGCCCCCTTCGAGGAATCCCGGGAAGTTCAGGTACACCGACCCGTCCGAGAACTGGCGCATGTCGTTCAGACAGTCGCGCACCCACTCGACGTTGGCGTCGTCGTCCGCCGGGCGCTCCCAGTTCGCTTCGACGCCAAGCAGAAATGGTGCGTGCCGTCCCGCGAACGCGCTGTCCTCGACGTCAACCTGGGAAATTTTGCCTCCCAACTGCCAGACATCGACCGTCGAGAGCGGTGACGGTGCCACACCGGACCAGTAGGTGATTCGATCGATGGCGGACTCCGACAGACTGTCGAGATATAGCGACTTCCAGTAGTAGCGCATCCCGTCAGGGTAATCCTCGTCGAAGAGTTGCTGAAACTCCACGTATGGCATTGTCCCGCTGAAGTCGGCGATCGGCTCTACGATCTCTCGCACGGGTGCCAGTGCCTGTTCGCCGTCCGCGACTGAACCCGCGTAACAGCCCGCGATTGCGATCTTGAGTTTGTCCACATCGTCCGCCGGGAAGAGTTCCCCGTCGGGTATCACACCGGACAGGGTGAGCAAGCTGACTTCCGGGGGCGCATCCGCGACGTAATCGCGGTAGGCTTCTAACACCTCGACCATCCGGTCACCCGAATAGAACACGAGACAGATCGCCACGTCCGGGCCGACCGGGTGCAGATCGAACTCGAAGCCGGTGACTACTCCGAAGTTGCCGCCGCCGCCGCGGAGTCCCCAGAAGAGGTCTGGATTCGCGTCTTCGCTGGCGGTCAGGTACTCACCGTCTGCGGTGACCACGTCTACGGATGCGAGGTTGTCACAGGTCAGACCGTACTTGCAGCGGAGATGACCGATGCCACCACCGAGCGTCAGGCCCGCGACGCCCGTCTCTGAGACGGCCCCCCCTGGCGTTGCGAGACCGAAGGTTTGGGTTTCGTGATCCACGTCGGCCCACGTGGCACCTGCCTGGACCCACGCTGTTCGCTCGGTAGGGTCTACCCACACGGCCCTCATCTCCGAGAGGTCGATAACGAGCCCGTCCTCGCAGACGGCGGTCCCGGCGACGTTGTGGCCGCCACCACGCACCGCTACCAGCAGGTCGTTCTCGCGGGCGAAGTTGACCGCGCTGATGACGTCGCGGACGCCACGACATCTGGCAATCAGGGCCGGATGCTTGTCGATCATCCCGTTCCACACCGCCCGTGCATCGTCGTAGTCATCGTCATCGGGACGAATCAAATCGCCGTGGAATCCGGCTTCGAACTGTTCCATCTGGTCGGTTGGGATGCCGTGTTGTGCCATACAACAGTGGACGACTGCAAGGGTGTTAGCCTCACCCACCAAGTAGAGTTCGGCGTCGAGAGTACTGGTTCAGCCAGTGAGACGAATTCCGGTGCGTGTACGGGATAGAGTTACTATCAGTGACAGCCTCTATCTAGTGAGTGACTCACATGGATCCTGACCAAGAAGACCGATTGGGGGAGGATGGCCGTCCGCCACCGGCTTCGCCGATCCTGGAGGCGGTTCTGGAAAACGAACGGAACCGTCGCTACCTGGGCCAGCGTCTTGACGCCGCGGGCGACCGGGTCGATACGGACCTGCTCGGCGACATCGTCAGGCACGGCCCGGTTCTCGAAATCCTGTTGGAACAACCGCTTGATCGCCGAGAGATCGAACAACGACTCGACGTTTCGCGGGCGACGAGCCACCGCTATACCCAGTGGCTCGACGAACAGGAATTCGTCGAGAAGGTGGATGGCCGATTTCAGTTGACTTGGCGCGGTGCAGTCATCGCCGAGGAGGTCCTCCGGTTCGAGGCGAACGTGCGGACCGCACACAGGATGACGCCACTTCTGGATGCGGTCTGTGGGGATCACCGGGACTTCGTCCTCGAACCGTTCGTGGACGCGACGATCACTGTCGCCGAACCGGGGGATCCTTACCGGCCGGTCGAGCGGTTCGTCTCACTCGTCAGCGAGTCGGAGACGTTCCGAGGGTTCAACACGACGCATATGGCACCGCTGGCTCTCGGCGAGTTCCACCATCGGGCGTTTGACGAAGCCGACACTGAGATCATTTACCTGCCGTACATCGTCGAGAAACTCTTGGAGACGTACCCTGAACGTGCTCGGGAAGCGATTGAACGCGGGCACCTGGCCCTCCGGACGCGTGATGAACTTCCGTACGGCCTAGCTCTCTTCGACGAACGCGTCGGAATCGGCGGCTACGATGAGACTACCGGCCTTATGCAGGTCTTTGTCGATACGGACGACCCGATCGCGTGTGAGTGGGCCGAACGGGTCTACGCGTCAGTCAGAGCTGACTCCAATCCGCTCGATACGATGGACCTGACTCGGTGATACGCTCTTCGCAGTCAGCACGGCGTTCCTAACTAACTCCAAAAATGATCGTCTTGGATCTTGTCTTCATCACGACAGAATGACTGTACTCAATCAGCGATTGATTTTCTCTCTGGTGGCCAGTTTGGCTGTACGCGAATTCCCGTGACACCCACTCGCCTGTTTGATCATCGAACGAAAGCACCGGGGACGTTCGAGTTGAAGTTTACCTTGCTGCTGTCAGGCGATTACTACTTCAAAAATATGGGCGCTGCAGGATTTGGAACCCCAACCTTTTCCCCTCGCTCACCCCTCCCGCGTCGGGGTTCGCGTCGGGCAAAAGCTTGACCAAAATGCTTGGTCCGAGGGTTCTCAATCATCTTCTGAGCTCGACTTGCCGCCCGTTTCGGCTGGCGATTCAATCCCTCATTCGAGAGGCAGTGACAAGAAGGTTCATGCTGGCCCGTATGGGCCGGTATGTTGCTTGTCACGCATGTCGGTACAAGACTGGGGTTGCCAGTAGCGCCCGCTTCTGACGGCTCTGCTCGATCGTGAGCAGTGCTTACCGGCCATGTGTGTCCGCTCCTGGACTTCACTCGCGCTTCCACCCCTCTTCGAGATTTACCTAACATCTGGCGCATCATCGGACGAATGGATAACCCACTGGGCCAACACTGTAAGCAGTACCTGGACTCTTCGAAGATACTGGTTAGAACACGTCTGACCCGCTGTCAGTCCTCACTCTGTCGGGCGTGAGCCTGTGAGCGTCGCCTGACCGTCTTCACCGCCGTCAAGCGTTACATACTCTTCTACTACCACGCCCGGACCCAAATGGCTCAGCAAGCGTTCCTGATCATCCTCGGAGCGGTCTCGTTGCGAGCGTCGCGGCAAGTCTGGCCCGTCAACGTTGCTAACTAGCACCGCGTCACGCGGCGTCGCCGAGAACTCCCCGACTGGCCTTCGGTCTATCGGAAGCGAGCGGAGACTGATTCGAGGTACGTCTCCAGAACCCAAAATTCTATGTGGTCACTCAAATAATCTGCAAAAAACGGTGCATAGATGAATAGTCTCTCCTTTCTCTTCTCAGAGAACTTCGGTACGTTCCTTCAGCAGCTCCCCGTGCAGCTTCCGGTCTCGTTCGACGTGGTCGTCGTACTGGCCATCATCGCTGTTGTTTTCATTCTCTTCATCACCCAGCCGGTACCAATTGACGCCACTGCAGTCGGGCTCGTAGTCGTGCTTGTCCTGCTTGGGGAGTGGACGGGCGTATCACCAGCGGAGGGCGTCTCAGGATTTTCGAACCCGGCGACGCTCACGGTGCTGGCGATGTTCGTGCTGAGCGAAGGGGTCCGGCGGACCGGCGTCATCCAAATCCTCACGCGGAAACTGGTCGCCTTCGCCGGAGACAACGAGTTCCGGCAGTTGCTCGCCACGGTCAGTCTCTCTGGCCCCCCTGGTGGGGTCGTTAGCAACGTCTCGATCGTCGCCGTGTTGATACCCGCGATCACGGACCTCGCTCGGCAGACAAAGACCTCACCCTCAAAGCTCCTGATACCACTGTCGTTCGCGTCGATGCTCGGTGGGATGCTCACCGTCGTCGGAACGATAACGAACCTCCTGGCGAGCGAAGTGTGGGTCCAAGTGGGTGGTCCCGACGCGCAGCCGTTCAGCCTGCTTGAGTTCACGCATCTGGGTGCCATCGTCTTGCTCGTCGGGATCGTTTACTTGCTTACGGTCGGTCGGTATCTCACCCCAGCACGGATCCAGCCGGCAGGGTCTCCCACCGAATCGTTCGGCATGTCCGACTACCTCACGGACGTGGTCGTTATGGAAGACTCGCCGCTCATCGGTTCCCGGGTCAGGGAAATAAGCGAGGAAGACCTCGATTTGGACGTGTTTCAGATCGTCCGTGGACACCGGAGACTCTCCCGCGGACTCGATTCGGAACGAATCCAGGCGGGCGACGTTCTCTCCGTCAGGGCCGACCAAGATACCCTCCAAGAGATCATCGAGCAGGACCACCTGCAACTGTTACCGGAGGTAATGGAGGCGGCCGAGGAGGACGAAGAACTCCTCCCGCCGGGGTTCTCGCCACGGCATCACGGCTGGCAGTCGATCGACGCGGAGCGCAGTAATTCTCTCGCCGAGGGCGAAGCGTCTAGCGAAGATACAGAGGAGAAAGAGAGCGAGGAGACGACCGAAGAGGTTCCTGACGACGAAATTGAGCTCACCGAAGTCGTGCTCTTGCCCGGGACATGGTCGAGGCGACGCAGCAGTGTCGCGGACTTCGAGAGCGACTATGACGTGACACTGCTGGCGATCCGGCGTGGCGACGAGGTGATCCGCAAGCGCTTCCGAGAGGTGCGATTGCGGGCCGGTGACGTCATCCTGGTGCAGGCCTCTGACAAAGTGCTCGAACGCATTTCGAGGGACACGAACGTGGCCATCTCCGGCGAGGACCGATGGGAGGATTTCGATCGGTCGCAGATCCCCCATCTCGCTGGGGATCCTCGCCGGTGTCCTTGGACTCGCAGCACTCGATGTCCTGACGCTCATGGTGAGTGCGTTGACGGGCGTTGCGGCGATGTTCTTCACGGGCATCCTCACCCCCGAGGACGCATACGACGCCATCGACTGGCAAGTGATCTTCATGGTGGCGGGCGTCATTCCGCTGGGTATCGCGGTCGAGGCCTCTGGCACAGCAGACGTCATCGCTGACCTCATCGTCTCCGCGGGCGTCCTCTTACCCGTGATCGCAGTCTTGGGACTGTTCTACTTGGGAACCGCACTGATTACGGAGATGGTCAGTAACTCTGCTAGCGTGGTGTTGATGTTACCGGTCGGAGTCGAGGTCGCCGGCCAACTCGGCGCTAACCCCTTCGCGTTCGCTATGGCCGTGACCTTCGCTGCCAGCACACCGCTCCTGACCCCTGTTGGCTACCAGACGAACCTCATGGTCTACGGGCCAGGTGGGTACAAATTCACGGATTTTGCACGCGTCGGGGCACCGTTACAGGTGATACTGACTGTCGTTACGACTGCTGGCATCGAATTTTTCTGGGGACTGTGAACAACGATGAGTAATGAGTCTCTGTTTCCACTGATTATCTCCGGGGATTATAGATTCCCCTGTGAGAACTTTTCATCACTCTATTTCTAATTCACCAGTACTTCCCCGAGCGTCGGTTTCACTATTCTCATTCCATTCGATTTCGAACTCGATACTCAACTCACCCGGACTATCGGCTGGTCCTTCGCGTTCGGCCTTCACCTCGAACGTCGATCGGTCAGGGGGCGTCATCGTCACTGACTGCTTACCGGCGGTCAACGTGAGGTCGTCGCCTGCATCGAGTTTCTCCGCGACACGGCGGAGGTACGAAGCGATCTCAGCACGACTTTGGGTTCCTTCGGACTGAAAGAGGACTTCTTCGGGCATACAATCGTCCATTCGCGTCACAGGCGGATAAATGGCGGCGCTGTCCTGTGTATCCTAATCGTTATGCCGCATAATGGGCGCTGCAGGCTCCGGTTCGACTGTCGAACGAATCGACCTTTGAGGCGTGAGGCGGCCAAATTCGGGCGTTTCAGAACCAGCAAATATAGGCACATTTTTGGCAAGTGCATGCGCCTCTGCTGCATACACAGCGCGTCTACAGCACAATCACGTCGGTTGCCCGGGTGAATCAGTCAAATAAGGGCGGTAGGACAGACTGTTTGCTTAAATCCTGTTCACTCGCTTGGCAGACTCGAAATAATCGATTCGGTTAGAGCCGGCTCTAGTCCAGTGTCTCGGGATCCAGCAGCGAGGTTGACATCGACAGCCCAATACTGGCCGTCGTGATCGTTGACCAGGTCAACCCCCACACCTCGGAGGTCGAACCGTTCGACGAGTTCTCGTAGCGACGCTGCAAGTGCTGACCTGATCTGTATCTGGCCAAGGAACTGCTTCTCCCCGTAGAGCTTCGAGGTGACGCGCCGCCCCGCGACGTGTATCCGTGACCCGTCGTTGACGGCATAGTACTTGTAATCGACTGGCTCCGTCGGGATTAGTTCCTGATTGAAATCCCCTTCGCCGTTGAGTTCCGGCTCGTCGTTCCAGATGTAGTAGCCTTTTGCGACGTACTCGCCGTCGGGTTTCTCGAAGGTGACTTCCGGTGTGTGAAATCCCACCTCCGAAAGCGCCCGAAGACCGACCAGCCGTGAACTGAATAAAACCGTCGCCTGAAGGTTGTTCCACAGCTCTGTCCCTGTCCGTTGAGCATACCTGAGAACGGGGAGTGCACTCGGGAGCGTCTTCTTGTTGACAACCAACGAGAGGTCGGCGATATGAGCTGGTGAAAGGATGGATCGAGGAGGGAAGAATCGAACCTGAAAGCTTGCGTTCCGAAGACGATCAGCTACTTCACTGAACACCGGCTTGTTCTTTTGACACAGGATACCGATAATGCGATCATCTTCCATCGGGATCTACGTTGATGTTCAAGCGTGAATCTGAAGACTATTCGGGTATGTAGCTGAACGAATTCAATTCCACGTAAGGGGTATCTCGTTGAATGTAGGGAATGGCCCGACAAGTGTGACGCACACTGAACAACCCTATCTACTCAACACGGCGGGCACATGTATCGGTGCAGGCTATGTTGTATCTCCTGTATGCCTGAAGAAGTTTTCTTTCAGTCGGAGGGGTCCGAGAGTCGAGTTGGGATTGCATCGTATCTTCATTGAGTCGCTGACAAACTCGATGCAGGTGGCGATATTACCCTGACCGGCGGCGGCCAGTCAGTGACGATGCCACCCCCTGCCCGACCGACGTTCGAGGTGAAAGCCGGGCGCGAAGGACCGACCGATAGTCCCGGTGAGCTGAGTCTCGAGTTCGAGATAGAGTGGGCTGAAGATGGAGACGATGGAAACGGCGAAAGCGGTGGTGGGTTAGAAATCGAGTGAAGTCGGTCCTCTATGGGGAATCGATATTTTGCGGAGATACCCGGTAAGACCAGATCAACAACCACGACTAACGAAGCACCCGATCACGATTCGATCTCTCTGATAATTTTGTCGGCTTGCTCACGGGCTTTTTCTTCACCCACGTTTTTCTTGATCAACACAGACTGGACTACCCAATCATCGGTGTCTTTCCGCTTTCCCATCCGCACCTCGCTTCCCTCCGAGACGGAATCAGAGACACGGTCCGCCCAGTCTGGTGTTCGAATCTGATCGAACTGGTCAGGATCCCGATACCGGGCGTGGATGTACTCGTCCTCTGTTGTGATCGACTTGAGATCTGGAATCCGAGCCATCGTTGTCAATACGCTGAGGACATGGAAAAATCAACCGGTCGGTTCGATACTGATGGTTTATCGGAAGTACTTGCCCGCCAGCCAGATCGAGAGCGCTCTAGGACTCGTCCTCGGTGGGCCAAGAGAGCCGTCATCGTGTGTTGATGGCTGGTCTGTACAGGAGACTCGTAAGCGAGTGTCCACGTGGGGGCGCTTTACGGAATGATGGTTACGGGTATTTCATCCGCACCGACGACGGTTTTGGCGGCGCTACCCAGGAAAGCCTGACCGAGACGTCCGGTACCGTGATGACCCATGATGACATGATCGTAGTCTCGCTCAGCAGCTACATCCAGGATTAATGAACCAACTCGGTTAGCATAGCGAGGGGAGGCCATCTGTGTGATCGGGATGATTTCTGGATCGCCTTCGATACCGGCTTTCGTAAGCATAGACTTCGCCCGGTCTAGGAGGTCTTGCTTAGCCTCCCCCTCATAATCAGTGATGTGAATGACGTGAAGCGAGCCCTCAAACCGTGAGGTGAACTCAGTAGCGAACGCCAGTGCGCGAAAACTACATTTTGAGCCGTCAATTGGGGCGAGTACTCTCATGCGTGTTCCTTCAGCCCCCAATTACAAAATGGTGTCTCGAAAGTGGATTCACCCCGGATGTTTGGTATGTTGCTGCGTGGTTCACCGTTTCAGGGTGTGAATCTGGGTCACAATCTGCGGTCACCTGACGATAAGAACCGATTCCTCCACAGATCGCAGACCCGTGTCTTTGGACCGGTTGATGACGTCCTCGACGGCATCGGTCGCGGCCTGTTCTCTGTCCTCCCCGGACACGGTCGAGCGAACATCCGGACCTAGTGACGTATCGTCCACGACAGACAACGCGTGAACCGTCGCGTCGAGAGACGCTGCAAGGGAGAGCCCATGCTCGGCAGAAGGGGCCGCACCGGCGCTCCCGTCTGTCGGTATGAGGATGTTCTCGTAGGGGAATATCAGTTGTTCATCGGGCTGCATTCACGCCGTAAGAACGGGGACAGAAGACAGACGGACGACCTTCTCCGTGACGCTTCCGAGAAGCTACCGTGAAACTCCTTCCCGACCGTGTGAACGCGAGTTCCGTCATCGACAGCGTAGTACTTGTAATCGACATCGGCGGCGGGAATCCGCGCTTGATAGAAATCGCCCTGGCCGTTCAGCTCCGGCTCGCCGTCCCAGACGTAAGCGTCTTTAGCCACGTATTCGCCCGCGGGCTTCTCCAGAGAGTGGTGGAGTGCGAAATCCCACCGCTTCGAGCGGTGAGAGAGTAATCAACCGCGAGCTAAACGCGATCGTCATCGTCAGACTGTTTCAGAGGGGGGTTTCCGTCCGGTGAGCGTATCGCAAAGCAGGAAGCGTGACGGGGAACACTTGCTTGTTGACCAGCAGGTTGAGTTCGTCGATCTGGGTCGGTGAAACGGCCGAGTGCGGATCGAAGAACCGAACAGAAAAGTCCTGTTCTCGCAGGCGTTCGGCGACTTCGCCGAACACGGGTTGATCAGTAGCACAGAGGAAGCCGATACGTCCCTCCCCACTCGCAGTCATGGTGTAGCTGTCATGACTCCGCTGGGGGAATAGGCGTTTGGCTGCCTGTTTTGATCGACGCTCTCACTGTCGGGACCTGGCTCGGTCGAACCCAAATTGGAATCGAGAACACCGTTTCCGTGCATCGTCACGAGTCGGACGTTCCGAATCGCCGTCGGAATTCACGCTCTATCTGCCCGAGCACGAGGGGGAGGAGACTCATCCCGAACACGAGTAGCCACCCCTCGACCCCAATCGGGGTAGTGCTCAGCGCCAGGGAGATGCCAGGCAGGTAGACTGCGCCGATGAGGATCACCGATGACAGCCCCAGTGCGCCCCACACGTACAGGTTTTCCGTGATTTCATTTCTGACGAGACCGGACGTGATATCCCGGACGTTAAACACGTGCCAGAGCTGGGCAAAGGCTAACGTGAGGAACGAAATCGTGACGGCCTCATCGGTGTCCATACCGCCGGCGTACATCCCACCGCCGATCACGAACGCACCGATGACCGCGGCTGAAATCAGTATTCCAAATATCCCCAGTTCGGTCCAGTTGGTCCGCGTCATAATCGGTTCCTCGGGATCACGAGGTGGACGGTCCATAATATCGCTGCTGCCGCCGCAGGCACCGAGCGCGAATGCCGGGAAAATGTCTGTCACGACGTTGAGGAAGAGAATCTGTAGGGGGAGCAAGGGCAGCGGAAAGCCGAGGAGCGCGGCGATCAGAATGACGAGCAGTTCGCTGACGTTACACGACATGAGATACAGCACGAACTTCCTGATGTTACTGAAAATGATCCGTCCCTCTCTGACGGCGTGATAGATGCTCTCGAAGTTGTCGTCCTGCAGGATCATGTCCGACGCTTCCTGGGCGACTTGCGTCCCGCGCTGACCCATCGCTACGCCGATGTCGGCTCGCTTGAGCGCCGGCGCGTCGTTGACGCCGTCGCCCGTCATTGCGACGATAGAACCGGCGGCTTGGTGGACATCGATCAAATCGAGTTTGTTGGCGGGATCGACTCGCGCGAAGACTGAGGCGTCCACGAACCGATCCCGCTCCGTCTGGGTGAGGTTTTCGACGTCGTCGAGTTCACGGCCCTGGATGACCTCGGTGTCGTCCGACTCTATCAGTCCGACACTCCGGGCGATGTTTTTGGCCGTTCCCGCGTGGTCGCCGGTCACCATAACGACACGTATTCCCGCGTCCTGACACTGCTGGATCGTCGATCTGACTTCCTCGCGCGGTGGATCAAGCAATCCAACGAGCCCGATTAGCGACAAATCCTCGTAGGGTGAATCCTCTTCATGATCTACCTCTTTCCGAGCGAGCGCAAGAACACGCAACCCATCCTCAGCCATTCGCTCGCTCTTCTCGATCCACTCGTCCTTCTCGGCCGCCGGTAGCTCTCGGGAGTCCTCCCCTGTCACCACCCGAGAAGACGAGTCGATGACCGCCTCCGGAGCCCCCTTTACGGCGACCGTGTACCGTCCGTCGGAGTCGTGGTACGTCGCCATCATCTTGACGGCCGGGTCGAACGATACCTCTCGGGATTCCGGCAGCGATTCGATGAGGACGTCCCGGTCGAGCCCTCCCTTTATGCCAGCGATCAGGAGAGCGACTTCCATCGGGTCGCCCGTTACGTTCAGCTCGCCGTCTTCCTCGGTCACGGAGGCGTTGTTACAGAGGACTCCCATCTTGAGCGCCTCCTGCATGGCGGGGTCCTGTGGCTCGTCTCGCTCTTGGTCGCCATGCCGAAAGGTCCCGTCAGTGTCGAGTCCAGTCCCCGTGACCTCCACCGAGCCATTCGCCAGCTCGTAGGCAGCCACAGTCATCTTGTTCTCCGTCAACGTCCCCGTTTTATCAGTACAAATGACGGTTGTGGAGCCGAGCGTCTCGACGGAGGCGAGGTTGCTGATGAGTGCGCTGCGGTCGGCCATCCGCCACATCCCCCTTGCCAACACGAGTGTGGCGACGATGGGGAGCCCTTCCGGTACCGTCGCAACCGCCAGCGCGATGGCCGTTTCGACCATCAGGAAGAGATCCTGTCCCCTGAGCCATCCGGATACAAGGACGATAGCCGCCACCACGAGGAGTAATGGAACGAGCTTCTGTCCCAGCTCGTCTAGCTTCTCTTGGAGTGGCGTCTTCTTCTCACCCGTCTCTTGGAGCGATGCCGATATCTGCCCCAGTTCCGTGTCCGGCCCCGTGGCGACAACGACTGCTTCTGCGGTCCCGCGGGTCAGGTACGTCCCTTTGTAGAGCATATTCTCCCGTTCGGCAAGGGGCACGTCCTCATCGAGGGGTTCGTTCGTTTTGCCGACGGGGACCGACTCGCCAGTGAGAGCCGACTCATCTACTTGAAGTCTAGACGGATCTACTACCCGTAGGTCGGCTGGGATGATGTCACCAGCATCGAGAATGACGATATCCCCCGGAACTAGATTTTCCGCCGGGATCTCCTGATCGTCGCCCGCTCTGCGGACTCTGGTTTCGACCTCCGTCATCTCCTGCAGGCTCTCCATCGAACGGATAGCTCGCATCTCGGTGACGAAGCCGATGGCACCGTTGATGAGGAGAACAGCGAGAACTGCGGTCCCCTCGATGATGTCCCCCATCACGAATGCTGCCACGGCCGCGACTGCGAGCAGGAGGACGATGACACTCGTAAACTGGCTTATCAGAACCTCTAGCCAACGTCGCTGTTCGATTTCGTGTAGCTCATTAGGACCGAATTGCTCTCGTCTGTGCTCGACTTCTTCGTCCGTTAGCCCCTCCTCTTTCGATACCTCGAGGTGCTCTAGGACGTCGCTCACCGGCCGCGACCACGGTGACTGACTCCCGCTCCTCTCTCGGACCATTACTCAGTGAGGAACCGCTGATCTAACGTCACAGGACTACTTGCGACCTGAAGCGTTGTGTAGCTTATGTTTAGGTAGCTCTGCGTCGTGGCTCAGACTGCGATACGGTCTCAAATCCCCACTCACGATTCAGTCACTGAAAGCGCTGGTTTGAGACCATCTGACAAATGTGCTCGACTATGCTGTACCTGTCTCATTCGTCGGTGGTAATGGCTTGACCAAAAATACGTAGTCTTCGTAGGCGTTGTCAAGATTCGTCAGGCTCTCATCGTCTGCATGGTCTTGACATAAAACGGCCGTTGCTTCGACTGCACCGTGCCCTGTTTCTTCCTGGTACCGTTCAAGGACTTCAAACACCGCCGGCTCGTCACATCCGCGACGGTGACACAGCCGAGGCGAGTCTGGGCTGTTATCATCTCCACGTCGAGTTTTATCGGTCTTATCTACTGTCTCGTCAGGCGGTTCGATCTCGTCGGCACGGGTGCGCGCCTCCGTTATCTCACGCTCTCGCTGACATCGTTCTTCGTTATCCGCCTGCTTTTCCCGTCCCTCTTTGGTGTCTGCCATCTGTATCCTTAGGGGATCGGATGGGATAATTCTGTGGTCATTTGTGGCATGCATGATCGAGACGAGCGCCGTATCGGGCCGAATCGCATCTTCGATGTCGCTGGATCACCGCGACCGTCCTGGTCGGGGAGATACTCGTGTTCGCTCATCTGCCTGATTTTCGAGCCAATTGGACGTTTCAATCACCACCGAGTGTTTAATAGACGTAATGTCTTGAGTGCTTCAAATTGCGACTACAGTGACCCACCACCATAATTAGTGGTCGTGGATCTTACCATCGGAGAATCGCCAACGATACTCAAGTCACTACCTAACAAAGTCTCTGTATGGACCTCGGAATCATCTTGGAGACCAACGATCCCGAGCGCGTCTGGAACGCGTTCCGTCTCGCTAACACAGCGCTCGGTGCAGATCATACAGTCGAAACCTTCCTCCTCGGTGACGGTGTCGATGCACCAGATCTCGAACACGAGAAATTTAATCCACACGGTGTAATACTCAAGTACACCCAGAACGGCGGTGAACTCGCTGCCTGTGGAACGTGTCTCGACTCCCGCGACCTTGACGCAGACGACCTCAGACCACGCGGGACGATGGAAGATTGCCTGCGAATCGTCGAGGGTGCCGAGAAGGTGCTTACCATAGGGTAGCCAAACATCCCATACTAAGGAATTACTATGGATTAGTCAGAATCTGCCGATGACGTTTTGTCACTCATGTGTATAGTCAAGGTTGCCGAGCGGTGTCCGGATATCCAGAGAACCGTTGTCGCTGGAGACCGGAATCGGATACTGTAGCGTTCCTTGTTGCTGTCTATCTCGTATGTGCAGCGCTCGTAACTTCAGAACTATATACTTGGTGTTTGCTGAAATTAGGTCCAATTATTTCATTTTCTGATTTCTCCTTTGCTTTGTTCTATAATTTCTCGGGTTATCGAAGTGAAGGATCAAGGTTGCATTGCCCTGTATTCGGATGAGAAACCCAGACGCTGAGGGCTAAGACCGTAGAAATCGTCTGAAAATAAACTCGACTGAACGCTACAGAACCAATTTAAATCATTATCGTCGAAATGATTTATTAGAGTATGACCTGCTGCGATCAGGAGCAGGAACTCGAATCACCGTTACGTCTATACTGTATCGTAACTTAGTGGATCGTAACGATGAAGACGGTCACCACGCGCATCCCGGAAGACGACGAGGAGGCACTCGCCGAACTCGAAGCGGAGATGAGTGCCGACCGATCGGAGGTGCTCCGACGACTGATTCGACAGGGGCTCGACGACTGGCGCACGGAGCGAGCACTCGACCAGCTCCGAGACCACTCCATCACGCTGCGGAAGGCAGCCGAACTGGCGGACGTCTCGTACGTCGAGATGCTGACGCTCGCTACTGAGGAGGGCATCGACGTCGGGTACACGACCGACGACCTCGAACGAGACCTCGACCGAATCTGATGGTCCTCGTAGACTCGTCCGCGTTGGTCCCACTCGCGTGGGTTGGCCGGCTCGACCTCGTCTCCACAATCTTCGACGACATTCGAACGACCGAGGAGGTTCGAGCGGAAGTGCTCATCGAAGGAAAGCGTGGTACGGCGGCGCTCGACGAGTTTCTGGAGGGCGTCGCTGTACACGACACGCCAGCCCGGGCCGACGAAGTCGCGTCGATGGAAGGGATCGCGGTGGCCGACGCGTCGGTGATCCTATTGGCTGAGGACTACGAGGATATCCTCCTCGCCAACGAGAAGGGGCTGATAGAGGTCGCTCGGAGTCACGGCGTCGAATGCTGGTGGGTGACGACGCTGTTGCTCAGTTGTACTAAAGAAGGCGATTTGACGGCGGACGAGGCGACCGACGTCCTCTACGACCTTCTGAACGAGGGAATGAATCTCCATCCGAAAGTCTACGCGAAAGTGCAAAAGAAGCTCCAAGAATTAGGAGCCTGATTCGAGTTCTATAGCTTGTTTCCGTGCACTCCAGACACGGGATCCGGAGTCCCTGAGCATGCGGACTTCGGTGCTGACACCATCACGTGCAAGGATGTTGCACAGTTCCGCTACAATGTTCGAAGGAAGTACGAACAGGCACGGCAGCTCGTCGGTGCAGTCACCTCCCCTGAGCGAGAGGACGTACTCACAAGCCTAACGGTCACGTGGTTGAACGTGTGCACTCTGCAGAAAGTAATGGATCGCCGTCAGCCAGATGACGAGACCGTGGATGACATCATCTCGCGGCTCCTCGTCGAGAAGGAAACGCGGCGCTCACTCGACGAATTCGTCAAGGGATACCTCGAAGCCCGCGGAAAGGGGAACGTATCCCAGCTCGCTATTGTTCGCCCGGGGAGATCTCCATCACTCTATTTCTAATCCGCCAGCACTCCCCCCCGCGTCGGTTTCACCACCTTCGTTCCATTCGATTTCGAACTCAATGCTCAACTCACCCAGACTATCGGTCGGCCCTTCGCGTTCGGCCTTCACCTCGAACGTCGATGGGTCAGGAGGCGTCATCGTCACCGACTGCTCACCGGCAGTCAACGTGATGTCGTCGCCAGCATCGAGTTTCTCTGCGACTTGGCGAAGATACGAAGCGATCTCTGCACGATTACGGGATCCCTCGGATTGAAAGAGGATTTCTTCGGGCATACAATCATCCATTCGCGTCACAGACCGTTAAATGGTGGCTCTAGGGATCAACTATTCCCCGAGGTAGCTCGATACGTTCCGTCGAACCTTTTTGGTACCTGAAAATGAATCCGCCGTTAT
>NZ_JAXRUU010000034.1:0-34468 GCF_034497445.1 Halorubrum sp. AD140 | reverse complement strand
CGATGTTCGTCGAGAGCCCCTTGTCGTGCATCATGTTCGTCGTCGGGGCGCCGACGCGCGACTTGCTGTCCCGCTCGCTGGAGTCGAACGCGCGCCACTCCGGCCCGCGGTCCACCGAGTCCTGTTCGACGACGAGCCCGCAGTCGTCACAGACCGTCTCGCCGTGCTCCGTGTCGGTGACGAGGCTCCCGCCGCACTCGGGGCAGGTCGTGGTCCGCTCTGTCACCGATTCCGACTCCGCCTCCGCCGTTCGGTTTCGACTCGTTCGTTCCCGTTCCGTTTCCCCGCCGTAGTCGCGCGTACGTGTTTCTGTCATGGGTTCTACTCTGATCGAACTCCCGACTGAAATACTGTGGCCGGGTGGGCCGATTCGTTAACCAACAGTAAGTCTCTGAAGTATATAAACGTTTGGTGACGCACGTTATCACTCGACTCAGCAAAACGGGCCGAAAGGTCTGAAAACGGCCGTTTCGTGCGTACTGCTGCTGAGAATCGCTCGGCCGCCGCGGCGGCGATTCGCGTTCACAAGTATAAAAATCATGCAGGATCCCACGGTCGGGGCCGGTCTCCGGCCGTTGGATTCTGCACGCACCCGCGCCGTCGCACGCGTCCGCTCCCCGCACGCGTTCGCGCCCCGCACGCGTTTCACCGATTCCGGCTCACCGGGAACGCCACCCGGTCCGGCGCGTCGTTAAACCGTTCGAGGATCCGCTCGTACAGCCGGTTTTTCACGCGCTGTCCGCGGCGAGGGTGAGTGAGGTACCGGACCCGGAGCTCCACCCACGACTCGTCCTGCGTCACGTTGACGGTCGGCCGATCGTGCACCTCCAGCTCGACCGGCGTCTCCGCGAGCGCCTCGCGGTACGCCGCGATCCCCTCGGACATCTCCTCGCCCACCAAGTCGATCGCCTCCTCGGTCATGACCTCCCGCGCGAACTCGAGGTCGGTTTCGTAGGCGACCTGAACCCCCACTTCGTTCCACACGTACGGCGATCCGCCGCCGCCGAAGTTGACGACGCTCGAGGAGAGCACGACGCTGTTGGGGACCGTCACCACCCGCCCGGAGGGCTGGTTCGTGGTGACGAGGTCGCCGTTGATCTCCCACAGCGTCGTCACGAGGAAGTCCACCCCGATCACGTCGCCTTTCGCGTCGTCGATCCGGACGCGGTCGCCCATGCCGTACGGCTGTTTCACGGCGATGTACACCCACGCGATGAGCGACAGCAGCGGCTGCTGGAGCGCGAACGTGACCGCGAAGCCGATGATCCCGAGCGAGAACAAGAGCCCGAGCCAGTTCTCCGTCAACACGGCGAGCGTCGCGACTATCCCCACGAGCCCGAAGACGAGACGGAGGATGTTTCGGGTGTTGTACGCGCGACGCCTGTTCGTCGACTGCATCAGCACGCCGACCGCGAGCCGGTACGTCCCGTACAGCAGACTCCCGACGGCGAGGACGAGGAGGGCCCGCCCCACGACCAGCGCCGCCGGATAGCCGAGCAGGTCGGGCCAGTCGGCGAGGGCGCCGGTCGAGGCGACGAGCGTGCCGGCGCCGGCGGCTGCGACGCCGACCGCGACGGCGCCGAGTGCGATGGAACGTCTCACGCTCGTGGGTCGCGGGCGACCGGCAAAACGATTGTGACGCCGACCCCGCGGTGCCCTCGTCGCCGCCTTACTCCGCAGTGGCGACCCGCGCCAGCGCTCCCGCCAGCACCTCGGTCGCGGCCGCGCAGTCCTCCCAGGCGGTCCACTCGCGCGGGCTGTGCGAGATCCCGTCGCGCGAGGGCGCGAACAGCAGGGAGGCGTCCGTGACGCGAGCCACGCGCATCGCGTCGTGCGCCGCGCCGGAGTGGAGGTCGATCGCGACCCGGTCGGCTGCGTCGGCCGCGGCGTGAGCGGCGTCCCTGAGCCGGTCGCTCATGGGCGTCGGCGCCACGTCGAACGGGCGCTCGAACGCGGTCTCGACTCCCCGCTCGCGCTCCAGTCGGGCGAGCGACTCGCGCGCGGCCGCGACGATCGTCTCGATCGACTCCGTCTCGACGTCCCGGACGTCCACCCCGGCGTCGACGCGGCCCGGAACGACGTTCGTCGCGTTCGGCGAGACGGACAGCGACCCGACGGTGCCGACCGCGGAGGCGCTCGACTCGTCGACGACCGCGTTCGCGGCCGCCTCCACGTCGAGGACGAACTCGCTCGCGGCCGCGAGCGCGTCGGTCCGGTCGCCCATCGCGGTCGCGCCGGCGTGATTGGCCTCGCCCTCGATCGTCGCCTCGCAGTGGGTGATCCCCGTGATCGTCGTCACCACGCCGGCGTCCGCGCCCGCCTCCTCCAGGACCGTGTCCTGCTCGACGTGGAGCTCGTAGAAGGCGTCCCACGTCGCGGGATCGATCGCGTCGTCGCCGCGGTAGCCGATCCGGTCGAGCGCATCGCCCAGCGTCTCGCCGGCGTCGTTCTCGTACGCGAGCGCCTCGTCCGCGCCCGTCACGCCGGTCGCCACGCTCGACCCGAGGAGCCCGTTCCCGTACGTGCCCCCCTCCTCTTCGGTGAAGCTGACGACGCCGACCGGGCGCGTCGGCTCGACGCCCGCCTCTCGCATCGCTCGCACCGCCTCCAGCGCGGCGTACGTCCCGAGCGGCCCGTCGAAGATCCCGCCCTCGGGGACGCTGTCGAGGTGACTCCCGCTCACGACAGGAGCGGCCGTCGGGTCCGCGGAGTCGGGGACCCACGTGCCGAGGACGTTCCCAACCTCGTCGACGGCGACGTCGAGCCCGGCCTCCTCCAGCCGCTCCGCGAGTCGGTCCCGCGCGGCGCGGTTCGCCTCGCTCCCGGTCCGGTTCGTTCGCCCACGTTTCTCCGGATCGCCGTACTCGACTCGACCGAACGCCGCGTTCGCCTCGATGTCGTCTCGGAGGCGATCGGCGTCGACTGGCAGGTCCATGCGGAGCGTGGGGCGCCGCCGGAGTAAAACGGTTCGTGGTCGGAGGCGAGGCCGAGCGCGGTGAGAGACCGACGCGGACTTCGGGACGGCGAACCCCAAAGACACTTATCACGCCCGTGAGTGAACTCGACCGATGTCCCCACTACTGCTACAGGGCGGCGGGGCCGGTGCGATCGCCCTCCTGTTCGGGTTGCTGGTGTTGCTCGCACAGCTCGCCATCGTCGTCTGGATCTACCTGGACGCCCAGAAGCGCAGCGACCAGCCCGCGTTCCTGTGGGCCATCGTCGCGTTCCTCGCGCCGCTGCTCGGCCTGGTGTTGTACTTCATCATCGGTCGGAACCGGTAGGCGGTCGGTCACTATCCTCCCTCACCGGTCGCGCGTCAGCGAATGTGCCGTCCGGCGAGCTCCCACAGCCGGTCGGCGATCGCGTCGTCCAGCTGATCTCGGGCCACGCGCCACGCCCAGTTACCGTCGAGCGTCCCGGGCTCGTTGAACCGCGACTCGCTGCCGAGGCCGAGCAGGTCCTGCATCGTCGTCATCGCCAGCACCGCCTCGGAGCGCCACACCTCCTCGATGATCTCCCACTCGACCGCGCGGTCGCCGTCGGCGCCGACGTTGTACCGGAAGCAGTCGCGCTGGCGCTCGGGGAGGTCCTCGAAGTACCCGACCCACGTGTCCGTGTCGTGGGTCGAGGTGTAGCCGACGACGCCCTCGGGGTAGTGCATCGGCTGGTACGGGTTCCCCTCTTGACACCAGTCGGCGTACTGCGGGACGCGCATGCCGGGGAAGCCGAACTCGGCCATTAGCTCGTCCATCGCCGGCTCCTCGAATCCGAGGTCCTCGGCGACGAACGGGGCCCGTCCCAGCTCGCGCTCCACCGTCTCGAACAGGTCGCGCCCCGGTCCCTCGCGCCACTCGCCGGCGGCCGGGTCGTCGCTGTCGGCGGGGATCGCCCAGTACTTCACGAACCCGAGGAAGTGGTCGAGCCGCGCGACGTCGGCGAGCTCGAACAGCCGGCGGAACCGGGCGATCCACCAGTCGTAGTCGTTCTCTGCGAGCCGCTCCCAGTCGTAGACGGGGTTCCCCCAGCGCTGTCCGTCGTCGCCCGGGTTCGGCGGGACGCCCGCGACCGCCTCGGGGCGGTTCTCGTCGTCGAGCCGGAACGCCTCGGGGTTCGCCCACACGTCGGCCGAGTCGAGCGCGACGTAGATCGGCACGTCGCCGACGATCGAGACGCCCTCCTCGGCCGCGACCTCCCGGAGCTCGCGCCACTGGCGGTCGAACGTCCACTGGACGAACTCGCGGAACCGGACCTCAGTCGCGTGTCGCTCGCGGGCCTCGGCGAGCGCCTCGGGGGCGCGCGTCCGGAGCGGGGCCGGCCACTCGACCCACGTTCCCTCCGGTCGAGACTCCGAGACGGCCCGGAACAGCGCGTAGTCGGCGAGCCACGGCTCGCGCTCGCGGAAGGCCTCGAGCTCCGCCTGGACATCGTCTCCCGCTCCCTCGTCGAACCGCTCGAACGCGGTCCGCAACAGCGGGAGCTTGTACTCCCTGACCGCGTCGTAGTCGACGCGGTCGCCGGGGAACTCCGGGACCGGTTCGAGGTCGGGCGCGTCGAGCCAGCCGTCGGCGACGAGCCCGTCGAGGTCGATCAGGAGGGGGTTGCCGGCGAACGCCGACGGCGACTGGTACGGCGACTCCCCAGCGGCGTGTATCGTCGGGCCGATCGGGCAGATCTGCCAGTGGTCGACGTCGGCGTCGCCGAGGAACGAGAGGAACGCCGCGGCACCGTCGCCGAGGTCGCCGATCCCGTGGTCGCCCGGCAGCGAGGTGACGTGACAGAACACGCCGTCGGAGCGGTCGAATCGCATGGCTCTCCCTGCGCCCCCCACCGACTCAAGCGTTGCGTCCGCGTCACTCTCGCGGGCGGCGCGGCCGCGCGGCCGTGCAACCGGCTCAGTCGCCGCGCTCCGTCCGCCAGACGACCGCGTCCGCGGTTTCGAGGGTAATAGGGCCGGCCTGGTCTCCGGGCGCGGCGCTCGTCCCGGGCGCCGCGAGGGCGACGGTCCAGCCGGTCGGTCCGTCGTTGTTCCCGTCAAACCCGCCGCGGTCGCCCTCGACGCCGAGGTCGCCGAGGACGCTCGTCGGCGACACCTCAACTGGGGTCCCCTCGACGTTGCAGGCGACGAGCAGCGCCTCGTCCCCGTCGGGGTCGCGCCTGAGCGCCTGGTACACCACGGTTCCCTCCGTCGGGTGCCGGTAGCCGAACGCCTCGCCGCGGTCGGGGTCGACGTCGGCGCGGAGCCACGGCCTCGCCTGCCGGAACTCCCGGACGCGGCGGTCGAACGCGGTCCGAGCCTCGTCCTGGTCGCCCTCCCAGCGGTCGAGGGTGAGGTACTCGGCCACGTCCGCGCTCCACGCGAACGAGAACGCCTGGAGGTCGGCGGCGGTGAGCCGGTCGGCGTCAGATCTCTCGTCTTCGCTCGGCGCGTCGTCGTCGCGCGAACCGTCTCCGGAGCCCGACAGCGGCGTCCCTCGCACGGAGAGCAGCTCCGCGATCAGGTCCAGGTCGTAGTCGGTCGCGTCGACGAGGGCTGCGAGGGTCGTGACGAACCCCTTCAGCTCCGCGCGGGTCTCGAACCCCAGCGCCTTCAGCCGGGGGAACGCGTCGCGTTCGGCGTAGGACCCCTCGGGAACGTGCCAGTCGATCCAGGGCGCCTCCTCGGCGACGACCTTGGCGTTCCACGTCGGGTCGGTGTCCCGGACGAACCCCCACGGCGCGCGGTAGTTCGCGTGCAAGAAGTCCATCGGGACGCCCGACATCGCGACATGGAACCAGACGAGCGCGGCGGGGCTGTCGTACGCCTCGCGGATCGTCTCGGGCGGCGAGTCGGCGAGGTAGGGGTTGATGAGCGCGCCGCCCCAGTCGTCTGTCACCTCGACCTGCGACCCGCGCCGGAGCGTGTCGTGGTTCGCGACGCCGGTGATCCACTGGCTCCCCATCTCTCCCACCTCGCGCATGCGCCACCACTTCGTCGCCCAGAACGTCAGGAGCGCGGGCTTGTTGTGCGCGAACGTCACGGGCGACCACTGGAAGGCGTGGGGATGTTGCTCGATCAGCGTCCGGTACGTCGACGCTAGCTCCCAGTCTTCCCGGGGCCACGGCCGGCCGTCCTCGTAGATCATCCACGGGCGGTACTCGGTCCCGGCGACCCCGTGGACGACTCGGTCCATCTCGGCGAGGAACGCGTCGTCGTGGACCTGTTCGCCCGTCTCCTCGTCGTGGTAGGTGAAGTCCTGTGCGCCGTCGATCCGGATCCCGTCGGCGCCGAAGTTCGCTTTCCGCCGCTGGAGTTCGAGCAGGACCGCCCGCACGACCGGCTGGCGGTAGTCCAGGTGGAGCCCGTACATCCCCGGCCCCTCGAAGAAGGGGTCCGGGAGCAGCTCGGCGGCGGCCGCGTCGGCGTGCCCGAGCGCCACGTCGAAGACGACGCGGACCGGGTCGGGCATCGCGTGGCAAGCGGCGATGAAGTCGACGAGCTCGTCCGGCCGTCCCGTCTCCAGTATCGCCGGGTTCGCGGCCGAGAAAGCGCTCACGACCACGTCGTACCCCCAGTTGGTCTGGTCGGGGCGCTCGACGCCGACGACGACGGTCTCTCCGTCGACCTCGCGGTCGAGGCCGCCCTCGGGCGCCGCCCCGTCGACGTCGCCGGGCCGCCAGTACCACTGCCGCTCGTACGCCTGCGTGAGCGGCTCGACCGGCATGAGCTGGACCGCGTCGTAGCCGGCGTAGTTGCGCTCGTGGGGCGCGAGCGGCTCGCCGTCTCGGAGCTTCCGGGCGATCGACTCGAACCGCTCCGCGAGCGCCGCGAGCGACCCCGCCTCCGTCGACGTACCGGGGTGGATCTCCAGCATGCTTGTCGCGGGGTCGACCCGCGGCAGGCCGTCGTCCTCGGTCGTCGGCAGCGCCTCGTCGTCGGTCCCGAGCGACGCGAAGTGGTCGCGGTCGGGCCGCGTCGCGTCAAGGCGCGGCCAGTCGTACGCCTCGGCGGGCGCGAACGCGCCGAACGGGACCGAGTAGGCGAGCGGGTCGCGGACCGTCTCCCACGCGTCGTCGGTCTCCCTGGAGTCGTCGTCGTCGGGCGTCCGGTACACCAGCTGGTAGAGAGCCCCGAGCCGGTCGCGGGTCCCGACCGGGATCCCCTCGACGGCGACCCAGTGGAACTCCCCCTCGCGATCGACCGGGAGCCGGTTGACGCGGAACGCGACCTCGCGGAGGTCGTCGCGGCCGGGGTCGACGGGCGCCGCTCCGTCCTCGCGTCCGTCGTCCGAGCGGGGCGTGAACAGCTCGAGCCGCACGTCCTCGACGGGAACCCCGGCGGCGACGAGGTCGGGCGTCCAGAAGCCGAAGGCGACCCCCTCGGGGAGATCGGTCGCCGGGTCCGCGTCGTCCGGGCGGATCGGGCGCGCGCCGAGCCGCGGCGCGATCGCGCGCGCCGCCTCGAACCGGTCGTCGGCCGCCGAGCGGTCCGCCCGCGCGCGCTCGACGAGCGCGGCGGTTCGGTCGGACAGGCGGCGCGGCGCGGCGCCGCCGGCGGTGTCCACGTCGGCCTCGCGGCCGCCGCTCATTCCTCCGTCTCCCGGACGACCGCCACGTCGTCGACGCGGATCCGCTCCGTCCCGTCACCGTCGACGACGACGCACGGCTCGCCGGTGACCAGGTCGCGGTCCGCGTGGTCGGCGTCGACCGCGACGCTCGCCGGCTCGGGCGCGAAGTTGAGCGCGACGACGAGCGACTCCTCGCCGTCGCTCCGGCGGAACGCCACCACGTCGTCGGGGTGGATGTTCCCGCTGGCGACGATCGGACGCTCGTCGAGGTCGCCGCTTGCGACGTGGAACCCCACCCGATCGAGGTCGCCCTCGGGACCGAGCGCCGGGTGCTCGGCGCGGGTCGCGATCAGGCGCTCGTAGCGCTCGCGGACCTCGTCGCGCGCGTGGTCCCACGCGATCGCGTCGCGGCGGCCGCGCTGGCCGATCTCCTGGCCGGCGTACACCATCGGCACGCCGGGAAGGGTGAACGTCGCGGCGCCGGCGGCGGCCGCGGCGGCGTCCCCGCACTCGACGCGGTAGCGCGTCTCGTCGTGGTTCTCGATGTACTGGAGGAAGCCGGCGCGGTCCGGAAAGCCGATGTCCGCGCGCTGGTCGATCGCGTCGAGCAGCGACGCGGCGGGCTCGGCGCCGCGGCCCACCTGCCGGAGCTGGAAGTACAGGGTCGCGTCGAAGTGGACGTCGAACATCCCCTCGTGGAAGCCGGGGATGTACGGGATCGTCTCGTCCATCAAGAGGAACTCGCGGTCCTTCGCTTTCACCCGGTCGCGGAGCTCGCGCCAGAACGAGTCGGGCACGGCCCACGCCATGTCGCAGCGGAACCCGTCCACGAGCGGGGCCCACTCGTCGATCACGTCGAGGAGGAACCGCCGCACGTCGAGGTTTGCGTGGTTCAGGTTCGCGATCAGCTCCCAGTCGAAGTACGTCCCCGGCTCGCCGGACTCCTGCCACTCGAAGCGGTCGCGGTACGGGGAGTCCGGATTCTGATAGGCGTCCCGGAACCACTCGTGGTCGCGCGCGGTGTGGTTGGCGACGAAGTCGAACAGCACGCGCATCCCGTGGTCGTGGGCGGTCTCGACGAGCGCCTCGTAGTCGTCGCGGTCGCCGAGGTCCTCTGCGACGTCGAAGAAGTCGACGATGTTGTACCCGTGCGGCTTCCCGTCGTGCTGGAGGACGGGCGTGAGCCACAGCGTGTCGACGCCGAGGTCGGCGATGTCCGGGATCCGCTCCGCGATCGCGTCGAACGCGGCCCCCTCGTCGGCGTCGGCGAAAGTGCGGACGAACACCTCGTAGACGGAGGCGTCGCGCGTCCACGCGGGCGGTTCGTTGAGATCGACCGTCTCGAACACCGGTCCGTCCGGGCCGGCCGGCGCCGTCAGGTCGGGGGCGCTCGGTATCTCGTCAGCGCCGGGGAGCTCGCCCCGGTCGGCCCGCTCGACCGCGACCGCGTCGGCGACGCTCACCCGTTGCTCGCGGCCGGGTTCGCGGGCGACGGCGACGCCGTGGACGCGGAGCCGGTCCGGGACGGCGTCGGCCGGAACCCGGAGCGTGCGCCCGTCGTCGCTCGTCCGGAGCGCGTCCCGCGGGTTCCGCCGCCCCTCCGCGACCGCCGCCTCGACGTCGCGGTCGTCGACGACGAAGCCGACCGCGAGATCGGACGCCTCGAGGGCGGACTCGGGGTTCGGCGTCGGCGTCGCGCGGACGACGACCTCGGCGCTCTCCCCGGCGCTCGCGGCGTGCTCGCCGCCTCCCGTCTCGCTGTCCGCTTCTTCGACGGTCGCGTCGAGCCGGACGCGCGGGCGACCGACCCCCTCTTGCGCACGTTCGGCGCCGTACTCGATCGGGGCGTGATCGGCGTCGCGGTCGCGGATCGCCGTGCCGCTTCCCCCCGCCACGTCGACCCCCTCGTAGCTGGTCGCGAACGCGCGGACGGTCAGGAGGTGATCGCCGTCGGGCGCGTCAAGGCCGATCCGGTACCGACCGGGGACGTCCGGCGTGAACGACGTCACGGGGTCGTCGCCCACGGTCGCCTCGCTCTCCGGCGGCGCGTCGGCGACGCGCCAGGCGTAGCTCGCCGCCGGGTCCGGGTCCCGCGGCGCCAGTTCCGTCGTCTCGCCGGTCGAGAGGAATCGTGGGGGTCCGGGATGGTGCATGGGCCACCCATCGAAGCCCGGGGTAATCGGTGTTACCCTTCGGTGAACCGCGGCGAACGCCCACAGCCGGCTCGTTCGTCAAGGCTTTTACCGAGGGAATCACAGAGCGACCATGCGACTGCGAACCGCTCTCACAGAGCACGAACGTCGGCGCGGCGAGCGCTATCCGGCGGAGCGTCCCACGACCGCCGGCGCGTTCACGGGCGACGACGGCCGGCTGGTCCACGTCGGACCCGACGGTGCCGTCCACGACTGTTCGTACTCCCTGTCGGGAGTCGGCGGGGCCGACCGGCTCCGACTGGGGATCACGGCCGGTCGCGGCGTCCGCTGGTTCGACGACCTCACGACGACGCGCCAGCACTACGACGACGACACGCCGCTCGTCGAGACCGAGTACGACGCCGGCCGGTACACGGTCCACCAGTTCGACCTCGTCGTGGGCGACACGCACCTCACGCACGTCGAACTCCGCGGCGCCCCGCCCGCGGACGCCGAACTCGTCGCGGCCTGCGCGTTCTCGCCCGACATGGTCGAGGGGCGCGTCGGAAACCTGGTCCACGAGGGGGCTGGCCCCGACGGCGGGAGCGTCGTCGAGGTGTATCACCGTGCCGAACACGACTTCCTCACGGCGTCGACGGGACTCTCTGCCGCGCACGGCCAGCGGCTTCGCACGATCACGGAGCTGCTCGGCGGCGACGAGAACGGCTTTCCGCACCGCGGGGAGATAGACCAGCGCGAGGACTCGCGGCTCACCCCCGACGTCGTCGTCCGCGCCCCGTTCGAGCGCGACGGCCGGACCGAGCGCGTCACCCTCGCGAGCCGCGCCGTCGTCGACCGCCGGGAGACCCGCGACACCGGCGACGACGCGATGGACGCGCTCACGGACGGCCCCGACCGCCAGCGCCGCATCGACGAGCTCTCGCGGATCGCGACCGCCTACCCCGACGCCGACGACCTCCGCGAGGCCGCCGCGGGACGCGGTCCGAAGGTTCCGGAGAACGTGCCGCGCCGGGGCGTGATCGCGAGCGACCTCCGCGCGCTCGACCTGCTGACGGCCGAGTCCGGCGCCCGGATCGCCGCCCCGGAGTTCGACCCGTTCTACTCGACGTCCGGCGGCTACGGCTACACCTGGTTCCGCGACGAGGCGGAGGTCTCCATGGCGCTGCTCGGCGCGAGCGAGGGGCTCGGCCTCGACACGGACGAGGAGCTGCTCGCGACGGCCGCCTTCTTCTGTCGCACGCAGGACGCCGACGGCTCCTGGCCGCACCGGGTGTGGGCCGACTCCGGAAAGGTGGCGCCCGGCTGGGCGAACGCCCGGATCGAGGGCGCGAACGGCACCGTCGGCCCGAACGACCAGCTCGACCAGCCGGCGTCGGTCGTCGCGTTCCTCGCGCGGCTCCGCCGGACGCGGGACCTCCCCGCGGAGTGGCGCGAGCGGATCGACGCGACGATCGCCGACGCGGTCGCCTTCCTCCGCGAGACGACGGAGGAGGACGGGCTCCCGCGGCGCTGTCAGAACTGCTGGGAGAACGCGCTCGGTCGGTTCACCCACACCGGCGCGACGTACCTCCGCGCGTTCGCCGCCGTCGCGCGCGCGCCCGTCGACGACGAGACGCGCGTCGCGGCGGCCGCGGCGGCCGACGAGGCCCTCGCCGGGCTCAACGCGCGCTGGAACCCCGACGTTGAGCGGTTCCCGCAGCGCGCGAGCGAGGAGAGCCGCGACCAGCGGGCGGACTCCAGCACCTTCGCGCTCGCGAGCGCGGTCGTCGAGTACGCGGCCCTGCGCGAGGAGCGCGCCGACGTCGACGGCGCAGCCACGGACGGGGCCGGCGCGACGGTCGCCGCGGTCGAGTTCGAGACGTTCTTCGAGCGCGTGCAGACCCACGTCCTCAACTCGGTCGAGGCTCTCCGCCGCGAAACGGCGGACGTAGAGGGGCTCGTCAGGTTCACCGGCGACGACTGGCGCACGGCGGAGCAGGGCGCCGCGAAGGTGTGGTCCGTGTCGACGCTGTGGGGGGCGACGGCCGCCGCCTCGCTCGCCGGGCTCGTCCGCGAGCGGGACGGCGACGCGAGTCGCCTGTTCGACGTTGCCCGCGAACTGTACGCGCTCTGTGAGCCCGACGGCCCCTTCGTCAACGAGGCCGGGCTCCTCGCGGAGCAGGTGTTCGACGACGGCGACCTCGACAGCGCGACGCCGATCGGCTGGTCGCACGCGCTCCGCATCGACGCCACGGTGACGCTCGCGAAACACGGCGCGCTCCCGGTCCCGCACGACAGGCCGACCGGCCCCGACGAGGCCCCGCACTGGACCACGGGCCGGAAGTTCGGCGTCGCCACCCCGGCGGACCACCAGGCCGCCGACCCGGTCCCGGTCTGGTTCACGCTGACCGAGGGCGCGCTCACCGAGGCGCGCTTCCCCCGTATCGACGTGATGAACGTCCGGACCTTCGACTTCCTCGTCGCCGACCCGGAGACGGGCCACACGGTCCGGACCTTCGACGAGACGAGCCACGTGACCTCCACGGAGACCGTCGAGCGCCGCACGAAGCCGACCACCGACGACGCCCTGGCGTACACGCAGACGATCCGCGACACCGGCGGCGGCCACGGCCACGAGTGGACGCTGACCGTCGAGTACGCGGTCGACACGGAGGGCGACGCGATCCTCGCCGACGTCGAGTTCGAGGGGAGCCGCGAGTACGACGTGTACGCCCTCGTGGACACGACAATAACGAACGTCGGGACGAACGACCGCGGCGACCGCGTGGACGCCGCCGACGGGTACGACCTGGTCGCGCGCAACGACGACGCGGAGGATCGGCACCCGGGTAAACTCGTCGACGACGACGGCGAGTCCTTCGAGGTCGCGCTCGCGCTCACGAGCGAGAGCCGGTTCGAGTGGGCGAGCACGCTCCTGGCCGGCGGCCACGAAGTCGAGAGCCTGTTCGAGGAGGGCGAGCGCGGTCCCGGCCTGACGGAGTCCAGCGGCAACGTCATGCTCGCCGGCCTCGTCGGCAGCGGGAGGGCGGTCTCCGACACGCTCGCGCTCGGGTTCGCCGAGGAAGCGGACACCGCCGCCGCCCTCGAGGAGGCCCGGGGCGCCGTCTCGCGCGGGTTCGACGACGTCGCCGACTCGTACGTCGAGACGTGGCGCGACTGGCTGTCCGGCCGCGAGTTCCCGGACTCGGTGACCGGCGACGCGGACATGGAGACGCAGTACCGCTTCGCGCTGATGACGCTGGCCGCCGTCGAGGACAAGCGCCACGACGGCGCGGGGATCGCCAGCCCGTCGGTGCCGTGGGGCGAGACGGAGTACGCCGCGGAGGACCGCGGGTACGGCTACAACTTCGTCTGGTCGCGCGACCTCTACCAGGTGTTCACGGCGCTGATCGAGGTCGGCGAGGTCGACCGCGGCGCCGACGCGCTCGCGTACCTCTACAACACCCAGCAGGACGAGGACGGCTTCCTGCCGCAGAACACCTACATCGACGGCCGCACCCGGTGGGGCGGCGAGCAGATGGACAACATCGCGTTCCCGTCGGTGATGGCGTGGCAGCTGTACGAGCACGGCGTCGCGCCCGAGGACGCGGAGTACACCTACGACCAGGTCCGACGCTCGCTCGGCTACATCGCGGCCAACGGCCCCCAGACCGCCCAGGAGCGATGGGAGGAGGAGGCCGGCTTCTCTCCGTCGAGCATCGCGGCCGAGGTCGCCGGACTGGTCTGCGGCGCCGCGCTCGCGCTCGCGGAGGCCGAGCGGGTCGAGGAGGGCGACGCGGCCACCGCGGAGTCTCCCGACGCGCTCCGCGCGGACGCGCTCGCGTGGCTCGGGCTCGCGGACGACTGGGCCGAGCGCGTGGAAGAGTGGTGCGCGACGTCGACGGGCACCGAACGACACGCCGAGACGCCGTACTACCTCCGGATCACGGCCGACGGCGATCCCGAATCCGGGCGCCCGCGGACCATCGCCAACGACGGGCCGACGTACGACGAGCGGGAGATCGTCGACGGCGGCTTCCTGGAGCTCGTCCGGCTCGGCGTGAAGCCGGCCGACGACGAGGCGATCCGGAACTCGGTCTCGGTCGTCGACGACTCGATCCGCGTCGACACGCCGCACGGCCCCGCGTGGTACCGCTACGTGGGAGACGCCTACGGCGAGATCGCCGCCGGCGACCCGGGGGCGCCGTGGGCCGGCACCGGCGACGGCCGCGGGCGGCTGTGGCCGATCTTCACGGGCGAGCGCGGTGAGTACGAGCTCCGCGCCCGCGCAGACGGTCCAGACGCCTTCGGCGGCACCGACGAGGACGCGCTCGAACCGGACGCCCTCCTGGAGACGATGGCCGGCTTCGGCAACTCCGGGCGGATGCTCCCCGAGCAGGTGTGGGACCGCGAGCACCCGACCGACTACGGCTGGGAGTTCGGCGAGGGCACGGGCGGGGCGACCCCGCTCGCGTGGTCGATGGCCGGGTACATCCGGCTCGCGCACGGCGTCGACGCCGGCGAACCGGTCGAGACGCCGACCGTCGTCCGCGATCGCTACGTGGAGCGCGACGGCCCCGCGGCTCCCGACCTCACCGCTGACGTCGAGTACGGGGACGAGGAGGTGGTCGTCTCGGGCGAGACCGCCGGCGACGCGGTCGCGGTGTACGCGGCGGACGGCTCAACGCTGGTGACGCCCGGCGACGGCGAGTACGAGGTCCGGCTGGCTGCCGACCCCGACGACGACACGGTGATCGTCGCGGCGGCGGCCACCGACGGCGACGCGGACGCCGCCCTCGCCGACTTCGGCGGCGCCGCCACGTCGGTCGAGCGGCTCCGGCTCTGACGAATTCGCGAAATTTTTTAAAAAGCTCGCCGGTCTCACCCGAGCGCGATCACGTCGACCTCGCGGCTCCCGTCGCCCGCTCCGTCGGCGTTTTCCCCGTCGCCCGCTCCGTCGGCGTTTTCCCCGTCGCCCGCCCCGTCGGCGTTGTCCCCGTCGGCGTCGATCGCGACCGACTCGACGATCGATTCCCGCACGCGCTCGCGCCACGCTTCCACGGCCCCGGCGTGGAGGCGCCGACGCGTCTCGACGTCCGCGTCGGGGTGGGCCGCCGCGGTCTCGTCGACCTCCGGGTACGGGGGGACCTCCTCGATGAGGTCCGGCGGGTCGACGTGGACCGGCGAGGGAGAGCCGCTGCTCTCGCCGTCCCCGCTCGCGGGGCGGTCGGCGTCGGGGGCGTGCAGTCGGGCGCGCATCCGCCCGGAGAACGGCGGTGTCACCCGCAGGACGACCTCGCGGTCGCTCCGGAGGCTCGCTTCGAGCGCGTTCGCGACGTCGTCTCGGTGAACCGCGATCGACCGGATCCGCTCGGGGCTCGCCTCGTTGTCAGTCATCGCCACCCGCCCACTCCGCGTCCGAGAGGGTGCGCTGGACGGCCTCCTCTCCGACGGCGCCGGCGAGGTGTTCGAAGCCGGCGCGGACGCCGCGGTCGCTCGCGTTCGCCACGAGCCGCGAGACGATGAACTCCGGCGTCGACTTTCCGATCGTGCCGAAGCGCGGCTGGTAGTCGACGCGAAGCTCGAGGTCGTTCGTGAGTCCCTCGGCGAAGATGCCGTCTATCCGGGCCGCGTCGGGGAGCGGGCTCAGGTCCTCCGCGAGGTGGGTGACGTACACGCCGAGCGCGCCCCGATTGACGGTGAGCGTCACGAGCCCGTTCAGCAGGTCGGCGGCCCGTCCCGGCTCCGTGATCGCCTCGAACTCGTCGACGAGCATCAGCGTCCGCCCGTCCTCGACCAGCGGCGGGACGACGGACTTCAGCGTCGACTCCAACACCCCGGCGTTGAACGAGGCGTGCCGGCGGTGGAAGACGATCCGATCGAACGTCCCCACCTCGGCCGACTCGGCGGGCACCGGGAGCCCCATCGACGCGAGCAGCGCGACCGCACACAGCGTCTCCAGGAGCGTCGTCTTCCCGCCCGAGTTCGCGCCCGTGAGCACGCTCACGCGGTCGCCCGTCGGCGGCGCGTCGACGCTCGCGACACCCGCGTCGCCCCCGAGCGAGTGGGTCCCGATCGCGTACGACACCGGCTGGACGTCGCCGGCGATGAACGGGTTTCGCGCGTTCCGCACCGCGATCCCGTCGTCGACGAGGGTCGGCCGCACGAGGTCGTACGCGGCCGCGAACCGCGCGAGCGAGAGCAGGAACGCGGCGTCCGAGACGGCGTCCACCGCGCGGGCGACGTCGCTCTCGGGGGCCGGGTCGCCCTCCCCTCCGTTCGCCTCGTCCCCGCCTGCCCCCGACTGCATCCCGCCGATCCGCTCGCGGATGTCGGCGGCGACCGCCTCCTCGCGTTCCGCGACTTCCCCCTCCAGTTCCGCCGCGAGGTCCCGGAGGGTGGCCGAGACGAAGTCGGCGGCGTCGAGCGCGTCGTCGGGCGCGACCGAGCGCACCGTCGCCGGGTCGACGCCCGTCTCGCTCGCGACGTGGTCGATCGTCGCGGCCTCCAGCGCCTCGAAGTCGCGCAGCGAGCCGTCTCGGACCGCGTCGAGCACGTCGAACGCGGAGTTCGCCAGCTCCGCGGCCGCGTCGCGCCGGTCGCGCAGGCGGTCCAGCTCCGCGTCGGCGCCGCGGGCGATTTCGATCTCGCCGTCGCCGTCGGGACCGGTCGGATCGATCGGACCGCGCACGTCGGCGAGGGCGTCGGCGGCGTCCCGCAGGGCGTCCGCCTCCAGTTCGCCGACCGCCTCGAACGGGCCGCCGTCGAGCCCGACTTCTCGCAGGGCGAGGGCGGTCTCGACGGCCGCGAGGTCGGACCCCTCGGCCTCGTCGTACGCGTCGAACGCCTCGATCAGCCGCTCGCGATCGGCCTCGGCGAGCCCCTCCCACGCCTCGCGGGCGGCGACCACGCTGTCGAGCCGAGCCGCGACCGCCTCCCGGTCGTCGAGCGGCGTCAACACCCGGATCCGGTCGGCGGCGTGCGCCGTCAGGGCGTGGTCGGCCGCCAGCGAGAGCAGGGCGTCGTACACCGAGCGCGTGTCTCCGGTCGCGAGGACGTCCATGCCGGCCTCGCCGTTGGCGCGGCGGAGGATTCGCGTCGCTCGCCCGCGGTGGAGCCCGGCGTCGACGAGCGCCCGGACGTCGGCCGCCTTGATCGCCTCGATCGCCCGCGAGGTCCCCAGCGCGGAGACGAGCTGTTCGCTCGTCTTCGGGCCGATCCCCCAGTAGTCCTCGAGTCGCATACGCCGACGTGACGGCGCGGCGTCTTGGCGTTTTCGTCGCCGCGGCGACGCGCGAGCGACCGAGCCGCTGTCCGACGCCTCCCCCGGCCGCCAGCGTCAAACCCCGTCGGTTGCTACAGCGTCGCATGGCGACGGAATTCGCGGACGGTGTGTGGCGGTTCGAGCTGCGCGGCGTGAGCGCCTACCTCGTCGACGACGACGTGCCCACGCTCGTCGACGCGGGGACGCCGTGGGACGAGGCGGCGATCCGCGAGGGGTTCGCCGACGCCGGCGTGCGCGTCGCGGACGTGGGGCGGGTGCTGTTGACCCACTACGACCTCGACCACGTCGGGACGCTCGCGGCGCTGACGCCGGAGCTCGACGCGACGGTGTACGCCGGCGCGTTCGACGCGGCGCTCCTCCGCGGCGACCAGTCGCCGCCGTGGCGGAACCACAAGGGCGCGCTCCAGCGGCTCACCGGGCTGTTCACGACCCGACCGGACCTCGAAATCGAAGCGGTCACCGACGGCGAGCGGCTCGGCTCGTTCACCGCCTACCACACCCCCGGTCACACGCCGGGACACTTTGCGTACGTGAGCGAGAGGCTCGGGGTCGCGCTACTGGGGGACCTCGTTTCGGGATCGAACGGTGCGCTCGACTCCTCCGAGTGGATCGTCAGCTACGACACGGACCGGGTGCTCGACAGCATTCGGGACCTCGCCGAGCGCGCCCCGCCGTTCGAGGTGGCCTGCGTCGGCCACGGCGACCCCATCCCCGCGGGCGGAAGCGCCGCGCTCGCCGCGCTGGCTCGCCGGATCTGAGAAAATCGGCCCCTGTGACCGACTTACCGCGACTGCCTGTAGATCAGGTTCCGCTGGATGTCGTTCGCGCCCTCGTAGATCACCGGGATGCGCACGTCGCGGTAGACGCGGGCGATCCGGCGGTCGGTCAGGATCGAGCGGCCGCCGTGGAGTTTCATCCCTTTCTCGGCGCAGTCGGCCGCGACCTCCGTGGACGTGGTCTTCGCCAGCGCGGCCCAGTATCCCGCGTCCTCGCCGTTCGCGACCTTCTCGCAGGCGCGCCAGTTGAGCGCGCGCGCCGACTCGAAACCGATCCGCATGTCGGCGAGCGTGTGCTGGACCGCCTGGAACTCGTTGACGGTGCGGCCGAAGGCGTTGCGCCCGTGGACGAACTCCTCGGCCTCCTCGATGGCGGCGGCGGCGAGCCCGAGCCCGTGACCGCCGACGACCACGCGGCCGTGATTGAAGAAGTCGGCGAGCACGTAGAAGCCGCCCCCCTCGCTGCCGACGACGTTCTCCTCGGGGACGAAGCAGTCCTCGAAGACGATGTGCCCCTGCTTGGAGGCGCGCATCCCCATCTTCTCGGGGATGTGTTCCGCCTCGTACCCCTCGCTGTCCGTCTCGACGATGAACAGGGTGTAGTTCGAGTAGCGGTCCTCTCCGTCGCCCGTCTTCGCGTAGACGGTGAGCCAGTCGGCCTCGACCGCGTTGCCGATCCAGTACTTCTCGCCGGTGAGTTCGTACCCGCCCTCGACTTTCTCGGCGCTCGTCGTCATCCCCGCGAGGTCGGAGCCGGTCTCGGGCTCCGAGACGGCGAGCCCCGATATCTGGTCGTTCTCCGCCACCGGACGGAGGTACTTCTCCTTCTGTTTGTCCGTGCCGTACCGCTCGACCATCTCGCAGCCGAAGCTCGCGAGCTGGAGGGTGAGCGCGATCCCGGCGTCGGCGCGGTAGAACTCCTCCGCGATCGCGAGCACCTGCGCGAGGTCGAACCCCCGCCCGCCGTACTCCTCGCCGAGGTCCTGCGCGACGAGCCCGGCGTCCATCCCCGCCTCCAGAACCTCCCACGGGTATTCGCCCGAAGAGTAGTACGACTCGGCGTTCGGCGCGATGTGCTCCGCGGCGAACTCCCGAGC
Source organism: Halorubrum sp. AD140 (assembly GCF_034497445.1). NCBI lineage: Archaea > Methanobacteriati > Methanobacteriota > Halobacteria > Halobacteriales > Haloferacaceae > Halorubrum > Halorubrum sp. AD140. The sequence goes on along the minus strand of NZ_JAXRUU010000034.1, from coordinate 15,634 downwards.
CTCCGCCTTCACGTCGCGCGCGTGTTCCGGCACGACGCTGTCGTCGAGTAGGTCCATGCGTTATCCGAGGCCGCCGTGATGAAAACGTTCGTGGAACAACGAACAACGACGGGTTCGTTTATTCTCTACCGTCGCTCTCGTTCTCCTCGTCGTCTCCGTCGCCGTCGTCACCGTCGTCGCCACCATCGCTCTCGCCGTCTCCGTCGCTCCCGTCGTCCTCGTCGCCGGCCGCGCTCGCGACCTCCTCGGCGTCGTCGATCGGGACGGATCCCCCACTGTCGTCGCCAGCCACGTCGCCGTCGTCACCCACGCCGTCCTCGCCTGTCACGCCGTCGTCGTCCTCGCCGCCGCGCTCCGGCTCGGCCGGCTCGATCACGTCGGAGGGCTGCTCCGGGGGATCGGTCGGATCCGCGGGCTCGAAGCCCGCCGTCTCCAGCTCGGCCTCCGGGTCTCCTGTCAGCTCCCGTCCGCGCTCGCGGAGCACCTCCCGGGCGGCCTCACGGTCGACGGTTCCGGACACCGTCCGGGGAAGCTCGTCGACGAGCGCGACCGTCTTGGGGAGCTTGAACCCCGAGAGCCGCTCTCGGGCGAACGAGACGAGTGCCTCCTCGTCCATCGGGGGACCGATCCGATCGCCGACCGCGAGCAGCGCCGCGACCCGCTCGCCCCACACGCCGTCGTCGAGCCCCACGACGGCGGCGTCCTCGACCGTGGGGAACTCGCGGAGCACGTCCGTCACCTCTCCGGGCTTGACGTTCTCCCCGCCGCTGATGATCCGGTCGTCGAGCCGGTTGAGCACGTAGAGGTAGCCGTCCTCGTCGACCCGCCCGACGTCACCGGTGTGGAGCCCGTGCGGGCCGAACGCGGAGCGGTCCAGCCCGGCGGACGCTCCCCCGTCGTCCGGCGGGGGCTCCAAGTACCCCGGCGTCACCGTCGGTCCGTCGACGACGATCTCGCCGCTCCCGCCGGCATCGACCGGCGACCCGTCCTCGTCGACGACCGTCACGTCGGTGCCGAACAGCGGTCGTCCGACGGTGTCGAGCCGCCCCTTCGTCTGTGCGGGCGTGGCGGTCGCGATCTGGGAGGCGGACTCGGTCATTCCGTAGGTCGGGTACACCGGGATCGAGTAGTCGCGGCAGCGCTCCAACAGCTCGCTCGGCGCCGGCGCGCCGCCGAGCAACACGACGCGGAGCGTCTCCGAGAGGGTCCCTCGCCTGTCGAGCATCCGCTTCAGCATCGTCGGCACCAGCGACACCCCCGTCACGTCGTACGTGTCGATGTCGTCGGCGACGCCGCCCGGATCGAACCCCTCCCGGAGCACGAGCGCCGTCCCGTACAGCGCGGAGCGGTAGACGGGCGCGAGCCCGCCCATGTGGTGGAGCGAGAGGGACACGAGCCAGCGGTCGTCGGGATCGACCCCGAGCCGGAACGCGGAGGCGACCGCGGAGCTGTACACGTTGCCCGCGGTGAGCGGAACCGGCTTGGGCTCCCCAGTGGTCCCCGAGGTGAAGAGGACGCAGAGCTGGTCGGAAACTCCCCACTCCGGTGGATCGACCGGCGCCGGCTCGGCGTCGTGGACGGCGGTGACGGCCTCGTCTCCCGGGTCGTCGACGGAGAACAGCGGCGTGCCCGCGATCCCGTCAACTGCCGCCAGCGCCTCGTCCTCGGTCGGTTCCGCGCACACGACCGCCGCGAGGTCCACGCGCTCGATCCGCGCCGAGAGCTCGCGCCGCGTGAGGCCCTCGCCGAGGGGGACGAACGTCGCGCCGATCCGCATCGCCGCGTGGATCAGCCCGACGGTCCCGACGTACGGCGGGGTGAGGACGCCGAGCCTGTCACCCGCCTCGATCCCGTGGGCGGCGAGCCGTCCGGCCGTCTCCGAGACGAGCCGGTCGAGGTCGGTGTACGTCCACGACTCGCCGTCTTCGGCTCGCACGAGCGCGACGTCGTCCGGCGAGGACGCGACGCGGTGTGAGAGCCAGTCGCGCATCGGGATCACCCGCGACGCGGTGCGGGCTCACTCATCGGTCGGCTGTCGCACGGTCAGGACCGGCACGTCCGAGGTCCGGACGACCCGCTCCGTGACGCTGCCGAGCAGGTACCGGTCGAGCCCCTTCCGGCCGTGCGTTCCCATCACGACCATGTCGACGTCGTGCTCGTCGACGTAGTCGCGGATCGAGCGGTACGCGGTCCCCGTGGCGACCGTCGTCTCGCAGTCGACGCCCGCGGCGGCGGCGGCGTCAGCGACCCGCTGGGTGGCCTCCTTCCCTTCGGACTTGAGCGCGTCGACGACGACCTCCGCGCCCGCCTCGAGCGTCGAGTACGCCGCCCCGTCGACGACGTACAGCGCGTGCAGTCGGGCGCCGTACTGCTCGGCAAGGTCGATGGCGTGCTCGATCGCGGCATCCGACGCGGGGCTGCCGTCCGTCGGAACGAGAATCTGAGAGTACATCTCGTCGAGAGCTACGCTCGGTATCGATTAAAAACCCTACCACGGGGACCGGCCGGCGGGATTCGCCGCCGCTACCGGAACCCCATCGCTTCGATCTGCTCTTGGTACCGGTTGCGGATGGTGACCTCGGTGACCTGCGCGACGTCGGCGACCTCGCGCTGGGTCTTCTTCTCGTTACAGAGGAGGGACGCGGCGTAGATGGCGGCGGCGGCGAATCCGGTCGGGGACTTCCCGGAGAGCAGCCCCTGTTCGGCGGAGACGTCGATGATCTCGGTCGCCTTGGACTGGACCTCCTCGCTGAGCTGGAGCGCGGACGCGAAGCGCGGCACGAACTGCTTGGGGTCGACCGGCTTCAGTTCGAGCCCGAGTTCCTGTGAGATGTAGCGATACGTCCGACCGATCTCCTTCTGGGGCACCCGCGAGACGTCCGCGACCTCGTCGAGCGAGCGGGGAATTCCCTCCTGCCGGCAGGCGGCGTAGAGCGCGGCGGTGGAGACGCCCTCGATGGAGCGGCCGCGGATGAGGTCCTCGTTGAGGGCGCGGCGGTAGATGACGGAGGCGACCTCTCGTACCGATCGGGGGACGCCGAGCGCGCTGGCCATGCGGTCGATCTCCGAGAGCGCGAACTGGAGGTTGCGCTCGCCGGCGTCCTTCGTCCGGATCCGCTCTTGCCACTTGCGCAGGCGGTGCATCTGCGAGCGCTTCTCCGAGGAGAGCGACCGCCCGTACGCGTCCTTGTCCTTCCAGTCGATCGTCGTCGTCAGCCCCTTGTCGTGCATCGTCTCGGTGATCGGGGCGCCGACGCGCGACTTCGACTGCCGCTCGGAGTGGTTGAACGCCCGCCACTCCGGGCCGCGGTCGATGTTCTGCTCGTCCAAAACCAGCCCGCAGTCCTCACACACGAGCTCCTGGTCCGCGTCGGTGACGATCTCGGTCGACTTACACTCCGGACAGGAGAGCGTCTCCGTCTCGTCCGACTCTCGCTCGGTGTCCCGCTCCTGTTGACGCTGGCGGCTCGGACGTTCCATTATAAGGTTTCTGGTTACTGCCGCATTTAAACCTTTGTCCCGGATCCGCGACGACCCCCGGCTCGGGCGATCGCCGATTCGCCCCGCAGCATTCGCTACAGGCCGTGAGTGCCCCGAAACAGTCGCTCTCTCGGGGACGCGATAGGACCGCGATAGTCCGCCGCCGTACCCCCGAGAAAACGAAAGGTGACTGCGGAGACGTCCCCACAAATTATTACTACTATACATTCACAAAGACTTTTGTATTACTATAACATATCGGCTGGCATGAGCACGACGCAGTCCGACGCGATCGAATCGACGCTCCGCGGCTGTCGGCCGGCGGAAATCGAGCCGATCGCCATCGATGCCGGAGATCTGGAAAGCACGGCGCCCGGACACCTTCGGGACCTGAAGGCGGAGCTGTCGGCCCGCGGGTACCAGCCGGCGACGCTGTCGGTCGAGGCCTGCTTCGACTGCGGCGACACGCTGTCGACGCAGCGCGAGGCTGACCGGCTCCGCGAGCTCGTCCGCGCCGCGTCGTTCCTCGGCGCCGGTCGGATCGAGATCCGGCTCGACGAGGTCGCGGACCCGGACGCGACGGAGCCTGCGCTGTCGGCGCTCTCCGAGCGCGCCCGCCGCGAGGGTGTCGAGCTCGTCCGGACCGGCGACGACGCGACCGCGGCCTGACGGATGGCGTCGAAACGCTCGCTCGCGACGAAGCTCGGCGTCGTCGCCGGCTTCGAGGAGCCCCGCGTCGCGCTCGAACAGTACCCGACGCCGCCCGACCTCGCCGCCCACGTGGTCCACCTCGCCGACCTCCACGGCGACGTCGACGGACGGACCGTCCTCGACCTCGGGGCCGGCACGGGTATGCTCGCCCTCGCCGCCGCCCTCCGAGGGCCCGCCCGCGTCTTCGGCGTCGAACTGGACCGCGCCGCGCTGGCGACCGCGACCGCCAACCAGCGTCGGGTCGCCGCGAGCGCCCCCGTCCACTGGATCCAGGCCGACGCGACGCGCCTCCCGCTCGACGTCCCCGACCCCGTCACCGTCGTGATGAACCCGCCGTTCGGCGCGCAGGACGGGAACCGCAACGCTGACCGCGGGTTTCTGGCGACGGCGAGCCGCGTCGCGACCGTCTCGTACTCGGTCCACAACGCCGGCAGCCGGGAGTTCGTCGAGGCGTTCGCGGCCGACAACGGCGGCGAGGTGACCCACGCGTTCGCGGTCGACTTCGCGGTCGACGCGCAGTTCGACCACCACGCGGAGGACTCTCGCGAGCTCGACGCTGAGGTCTATCGGATCGAGTGGACCTGAACGGTCGTCGGCGCTCCCCGTCCCCGCCTCACTTCCCGCCTGCACCCCCTCTTCGCCTCACTGCCGCCCCTCGTACCGCTCCCGCTCCGCGATCCGCACCCGCGTCTCCCCGCGCTCGGCGAACACGGCGTCGTCCTCGCGGACGAACGCGACTCCCCGTAGCGTCACCGACTCGTTTTCCGTCGGCACGGGCGCGACCGCGGTCCCGTCGGCGTGGTCGACGCGCAGTTCGAACCCGCCCTCGACGGCGGCGACCGTCACGTTTCGCCCGTCTATCCGCGGCTCCGCCCGCACCGGCTCGCTGGTGAACAGCGTCGAGCGCGTCTCGTTCCGTATCGCGTCGACCCGGTAGGCCGGGTCGGCGTTCGCCACCTCCCAGCCGGTGCGCTGGACCCAGACGGTCTCGCGCCACCCCGTTCCGCCCACGTCGACCGCGCGGTAGCCCCAGAACTCGAGGTTCCCTCGGGTGACCGGGGTCGTCCAGATCTCCCGGTCCGCGCTCTTCACGATCACGCCGGAGGTGTTGACGCTCGTCGACCGGCCGAACGCCTCGACGTCGACGACGCTGACCGCCTGGTTCTCGACGTTCTCGGCGTACGTCACCTGGTACCCGTCGATCTCGATCGGGTCGCCCGGTAGGTCGCCCTCCTCGACCGCGACGAGGTTCGGGACGACGCCGGGGCCCGCGACGGCCGCGAGCGCCGACACGAGCAGGAGCAGCCCGACCGCGGCGGGCGTCGCCGACCGCGCCCCCTCGCGGAGCGTCTCCGGCTCCGGCACCGCCCGCTCCGGCCACAGCGGGTCGTCCCGGCCGGCGACCGCGAGGGCGACGATCGCCGCCAGGACCGCGAGCAGCCCGACCCCGACGGCGCGGTACAGCTCGTACCGCTCGTTCCCGAGGTACCAGTACACCGCCCAGAGCCGACGCGACGCGCCGAACAGGAGGACCGCGCCGAACGCGACGAGCGCGGTCCTTCGCGAGTCGTCGCCGTCGCCGCCATCATCGATCCCGTTCCTCCTCCGACGCCGGACGAGCCACGCCGCGGCGGCGATCCCGGCGATCAGTCCGAGCGCGTGTCCCTGTATCGCGACGTTCGCCCAGCCGGGCGGCCCGTACGACCCGCTCGCCTCGCCGACGGTGACCGGGTTTCGGAGGGTCTCGTACGCCACGTTCAGGAGCGTCGATCCCGTCAGCGCCGCGACGGTCCCGATCGGGTGGAAGACGAGCGCGAACCCCCACAGCGCGAAGACGACGCCCGAGAAGCCGATCACCGGTCCCAGCGCGAACAGCGAGGCGACGAGCCCGAACCCGACCGCCGCGCCCGGGACGATCGCGAACGCCCGGACGTACGGGTTTCTCGCGAGCGACTCGCCCCGTGCTCGCGACGCGCTCGCGACGATCGAGCGTGCAGCGTCACGCGGGTCGAGAGACCTCCCGACCGCGGAGAGCCCCTCCGACCGCAGTTCTCGGAGCCGCGCGCGCGACGGCAGGATCGACCGCACCGTCCCGGTGTCGTCGTCGACGTCCCGTCCGCCCGGGAAGTGGCCGTACGCGTACTCGGCGATCCCGCCCGCGACGAGCGCCGACAGCAGGTTCCCCGTGATGTGCCCCCGGTTCGCGTGCGCGAAGCTCGACCAGAGGAGCCCCTCTGGGTAGAAGTACGACCACGAGCGGAACGGGATCACGACGGGTCGGCTCGGGTTCTCCAGCCCGCTCTGGACGAACAGGTAGACGCCGACGACGCCGGCGACGACGACGAGCGTTCCCCACGGAACGCCGAGCAGGAGCCGCGAGCGGAGCGCGCGGGTCCACGCGCCGTCGGGTCGGTCGGTTTCGTACACGACCACGAGCGCGACGGCGACGAGCGCGCCGCCGACCGCGAGGTGGACGGCGTCGGACGTCAGCGCCTCCGCGACCATGTGGTAGAGGGAGCGGGCGACCGCATATCAATCCGCGGGTCGGAGAATTCGTGGGCGACCGGAGGCGGTCGGGGGAGAGGCCCTCAGATCTTGTTCTCGGCGTCGTCGGCGAGCTCCTCCATCCGCTTGCCGACGCGGCCCGCGGGGGAGAACTCGTCCTCGCTCATCGCGTTCGCCAGCGCGTTGCCGAGCACGAACACGGCGTGTTTGTGCTCGCTCTTCGACTTGTGAACGTGCGAGGGGTCGACGTCCAGCTCGTCGTACGGGTCGAAAAGCGAGCTGTCGACGGTCTCGTGCGAACGGAAGTGCTCCATGATCGTCACCATCTGTTCGTGGAGCTCGAGGAGTTCGTCCTTGTGCATGCCCCGGGGTACGAGCCGTAGGCCCTTTAAGCGTTGTTGAGGGGCATACGCACGGCTCTGTGGCGTCGTCGGGGCGGACACCGAACCAAAAGGGCGCCACCCGAACCGCGTCAGAACACGTACTCGTCTTCGTGACCCATCATCCCTTCGTCCTCGAACCCGCCGGAGTCGTCTTCGTCTCTCGGACCGCTCGTCTTGTACGCCTTGATCCCCGTCGACAGGAGCTCTTCGACCGCCTCCTCGCGGTTGAGAAACTCTCCTTGCTCGACCATCTGGGCGATCTGCATCTCCAGATGCTCCGGCACGGTAATCTCTACTCGTGGCATTTCCTGCCCGGGAGTAATGGCAATGGGTATATAAATGTGGCGTCGGCGATACGGATATTCGAAAGCGTACAGGGGCACTACTGAAAGTATGATTCGTGGTTTTAGAATAGCTGTTAGATGTATACGAATTAGTGATGTCTTATCGATACTTCTCTTGCCGCATCCGCCGCCGCTCGATCCGGGTGCGGGCGAGTCACGCCGAAGAACGACACGCCTAGGTGGGCGCGAGCCGTATCGCTCGCCATGACCGGCCACGGCGAGGCGGACGCCGCTGTCGACGGCGCCGTCGAGGACCTCACCGACCTCTACCGCGAGTACGGCGACGACCGACTCCCGCCCGGGCAGCGCGAGACCGACCGCTTCCCGGTGCTCTCGAAGACCGGAACGCCCTCGGTAGCGCCCGAGGAGTTCGCCTTCGAGGTCTGGGGCGCCGTCGACGAGGCGCTCGCGTACTCGCTGTCCGAGTTCCGCGACCTGCCAGCCGTCACCCAGAACCAGGACTTCCACTGTGTGACGGGGTGGAGCAAGTTCGACTGCGCGTTCACCGGCGTCGAGTTCGGCGAGATAGCCGACCGGGCGGGCGTCCACGAGGACGTCGAGCACGTCCTGTTCCACGCGCTCGACGGCTACACGACCAACCTCCCGCTCGACGAGTGCACGCGCGAGGGCGTCCTCTTCGCGTACGGCTACGACGGTGACGACCTCCCGGCGGACCACGGCGGCCCGATCCGGGTCGTCACGCCTCACAAGTACGCGTACAAGGGGGCGAAGTGGGTGTCGGGCGTCGAGTTCCGAACGGAGAAGGAGCTGGGCTACTGGGAGAAGCGCGGCTACAGCGACACGGCGAACCCCTGGCACGAGGAGCGGTACAGCTGACGGCCGACGTCCCCGCTCTGCGGGAGGAAGCGCGGTCGGCGGCCGCGGACCCCCGCGATAGTCAGGATAAAGGACCCCGGGCACCGAACTCCGCGCAATGGAACAGGCGCGATCCACGTCGTCTCCGCCCCTCGTCAGCCGCACGACCGGGATCGACGCGCCTCCGTTCGCGGCCGCGTTCGACGCGTTCCCGGCGCCGCGGACGACGTGGAGCGCGCCCGACGACGCCCGCGTGCTCGGGAGCGGCGCGGCCGCCGCGCTGACCGCGACGGGCCCGAACCGCTTCGCCGAGATCCGCTCCGCCGCTGCCGACCTGTTCGACTCCGGCGACGTCCACGCCGGCACCGAGGCCGCTCGCCCGCGGGTGTTCGGCGGGTTCGCCTTCCACGACGGCGCGTGCGACGGAGAGCCGTGGGGGCCCTTCCCCGAGGCGCGCTTCGTGCTCCCGCGCGTCCAGCTCACCGTCGCGGACAACGGGACGTGGCTCACGGTCAACGCGGTCGGGCCCGACGTCTCTGCCGACGCGGTCGAGAGGCGGCTCGCCGCCGAGGTCGACCGCCTCTCGGGGGTCGACGACGAGGCGGCCCGTCCCCCCCGTCCCGGCATCGCGGAGAGCCGCCGGACGACGAGCCGCGAGGCGTGGCGCGGGAGCGTCGAGGCCGCCGTCGACCGGATCCGCGACGGGGGCCTCCGGAAGGTCGTGCTGGCGCAGGCGCTCGAGGCCGACCTCGCCCGCGACTTCCCGCCGGCGGCGACGCTCGAACGCCTCGTCGAGAAGTACCCCGACTGCCACCGGTACTACTTCGAGCCCGACGGCGGCGAGAGCGCCTTCTTCGGCGCCACCCCGGAGCGGCTGGTCTCGCTGCGCGGCCGGACCGTGGAGACGGACGCGCTCGCGGGCACGACCGGGCGCGGCGAGACGCCGGCCGAAGACGAGTGGCTCGCGCAGGAGCTTCTCGATGACGACAAGAACGTCCACGAGCACGACCTCGTCGCCGACACCGTCCGCGCGCAGCTGGAGCCGTTCGCCGCCTCCGTCTCGGCCGGGACGCGGCGCGTCCGACGACTCGCCACGGTCCAGCACCTCCACACGCCGATCACCGCCGAGCTCCGCGCCGACCGGCACGTGCTCGACCTCGTCGAGGCCCTCCATCCGACCCCCGCGGTCGGCGGGCTGCCGCCGGACCGCGCGCTGGAGACGATCCACGAGACGGAGCCGTTCGACCGCGGCTGGTACGCCGCGCCCGTCGGCTGGATCGACGCCGCGGGGAACGGCGCCTTCGCGGTCGCGATCCGTTCGGCGGTCGCGACTCGGCGACGCGCCACGCTCTTCGCCGGCGTCGGCATCGTGGCGGACTCCGACCCCGACCGCGAGTGGGACGAAGTCCAGCTCAAGTACCGGCCGATCCTCGACGAGCTGGAGGCGAACGGCGAGTAAACGCCCGGTCGCGACCGGTCACTGGAACATCTTCAGCGGCTCGGCCTGCGAACTCTCCTCGTTGGCCTGCTGCATCCGCTCGGCGAAGTCCCGCTTCGCCTCCCTGATCTCCTCCGCCTGGTCGACGAGGCCGTCGGTCGGCGTCTCGGTCCCCGCGATCGGATCGATCCCGTCGCGGATGAGGACCCGCGCGGCCTCGGGATCGGGGAACTGCGGGTCCGACTCGACGACGAGACCGACGGCGTCGCGGTCGCGCTCCAGCGACTCCGCGAGCATCGCGCCCGTCGGCCCGGAGACGAGTCCGGCCTCCGGCGGGTCGTCGACGTCGGCGCGGTCGAGCGCGTCGCCGCCGTCGCCGGTCGCGACGCCGTACAGCGCCGGAGGGGCCTCGCCCTTTTCGTGGCCGAGTCCGGAGAGGAAGACCGGGAACGTGCCGGTCTCTTCGAACCACCCGTCGAGACAGCCGGCGACCTCGGTCGCGGCGCCGGGGTTCACCGGCACGTCGCTGCGGAGCGCGACGAGGTCGCGCTCCGCGTCGGCGTACAGCCGCACCGGCGTCGTCAGCGCTCGGTTGCCTTCGCGGTAGACGGCCACCCGCGGGAGGCCGTCGCAGTGGACGTTCGCGTAGTGGCCCAGCTCGTGCGCCTCGATCATGTGGTCTGTCGCGATCTTGCCGACGAGACCGACACCGGGGAACCCCTCCACCAGCGTCGGCTCGTCCAGCGAGACGTCGTCGTCGAGGACCGATATGCGTGCCATGTGCTGTCTTACGCCGAGCAGTGACCTAAAGATGAGGCGCGAGGACGTGACCGCGCGAGGCGTCTGCCCGCACCGTCCCGAAACCGACTAACGGGCCGGCGCGAAAGACGGGGCATGAATCCGTTAGCGCGGTACGAGCCGCTCGTCGACGACGCGGCGGCGTTCCGCGCGGCCTGCGACCGGCCGCTGCCGTCGGTCGTCCGCGTGAACGAGCTGGCGGCCTCGCCCGCTCGCGTCCGCGAGGCCTTCGACGAGGGGGACGTCCCGTACGGGCCCGTGGCGTGGCACGACGGTCTCTTCCGACTCCCCGACGGGAACCCCGGCGGGAACTGGCCGTACGTCCACGGCTGGACCCACGGACAGGAGGAGGTCTCCGCGTTGCCGGGGATCGCGCTCGACCCGCGACCCGGAGAGCGCGTCTGGGACGCCTGCGCGGCCCCCGGCAGCAAGACGACGCAGATCGCCGACGCGATGGACGACGAGGGCACCGTCGTCGCCAACGACAACAACCTCGGGCGGCTCTCCGCGCTCCGGCACAACGCCGAGCGACTCGGGGTGACGAATACTATCGTGACGAACCAGGACGCCCGAAACTTCTCGACGAAGCCCCTCGCGTTCGACGAGTTCGACGGGGCCCTCGTCGACGCCCCCTGCTCGTGTGAGGGAACCTGCCGGAAGAACCCGGACGTCGTCGACCAGTGGACGCTCGACCACGTCCACGCGGTCGCCGGGATCCAGAAGGGGATCTTGGCGCGCGCGGTGCAGGCGACACGCCCCGGCGGGACCGTCGTCTACTCCACCTGCACGTTCGCGCCCGAGGAGAACGAGGCGGTCCTCGATCACGTCCTCGCGACCGAGGACTGCGAGCTCGTCGACTTCGACCTCCCGCTCGACACGGTCCCCGGCGTCACCGAGTGGGAGGGCGAGACGTACGACGAGTCGGTGACGCGCGCTCACCGTGTGTACCCGCACCACAACGACACGGGCGGGTTCTTCTGTGCGAAGCTGCGGGTCGGTGGGGACGAGACCGATGTCGAGGGGGTCGGAGCGTGAGCGACGACGCCGGCTCCGACGGCGACGCGGACGTCCCCGCCAACGACGGCCAACAGTTCGACCGCCTCCCGGAGACCCCGGCCGACCGCGAGGTCGAGGGGCGCGCGAGCAGGCGGGAGGTGCTCGAGTGGTGGGAGGAGCGGTTCGGGATCGACCCGAGCGTCTTCGAAGGGTACAGCTTCTGGGAGAAGGGCGCCGGTAAGGTCTGGATCTTCAACGGCGAGGCGACCGACCCCAGCGAGGTGGAGGCGATAGGGATGACGTTCCTCCGGACGCGACAGGAGCACTGGAAACCGACCGGGCGGGCGGTCTCCCGGTTCGGGCATCACGCGACGAAGAACGTCGTCGAGCTGGACCCCGAGCGGGCGGCCCGGTTCGCGGCCGGCGAGGACCAGGACCTCCCCGAGTGGGACGGCGACTGGGGGTACCTGATCGCGACGCACGAGATCGCGGGCGGGCAAGCGCCGATCGGGGTCGGGCTCTACCTCTACGACGAGCTTCGGTCCGTCGTTCCCAAGGGGAGCCGCGCGGACCTGCCGGTCGTGGAGTGATCGGCGCAGCCGTCCGACCGAGTCGGTCGACGCGCGCCGCCGCCGACCCGAACCGCACGACACCGCCGGGACGAGCCGACCTCGGCGCACGCTTCGCTGCCATATATAGCCACGTTTCCCCTACGGTCGGCTCGTGACGGCCACGGGCCCGCACGGAGCCCTCATATAAGCGTTCAATAGCGGGCGACCGAGCCACCCGATCGTAATGGGCACGCCCGACGCGGACGCGCAAACGCCCCCCGAGACGCCCGCACCCGCGAACCAGTTCGACCGGCTCTGCCACCGGGTCAGCCGTCAGCCCGGCGGTCCAGACAGACACACGATATTTCCGCGCGACGTCGACGCGGAGCAACGGACGGTCAGGTGGCTGACGGTCGACGCCGCCTGTGTCGTCGACCTCGAGTCGGTCCGGTGACGAGCGACGCGCGCGAACCACGACCATCGGTGCCGCTGGCGCGTCCGGCGAGGAACGTCGACGGTCGGCGCCTCGGCTCCCGTCTCGCGACCGGTTCCCCCATGCACAGACGAAGGTTCATACGGCACACCGTCAGTCGAATCGCGACGCTCGTCGTCGCCGCCGTGGCGATCGACCCGATCGAAACCGCTCGGGCCGCCGGCTCGGCGTACGCGGCGGCGGGAACCGAAACGCCGGCCTCGCTCCCGACGGGCGTCTCCACGGGCGTCACGCGAGAGATCACGGGTGACGAATACCTCATGGAGTACCGCTGGGACGGCAGCGTGACGCCCGGGTGGACGCTCCGGTTCGGCGTCGGCCGGCGCGCATATCGGTCCGCCGCGCGGCGGACGCTCGGCTACGACACCGCGTTCGACGCCGCCCGCCGAAACCCGTTCGCCCGCGAGCTCGCCGCCGAGCTCGACACCGCGACGCCCACGGCTCCGCCGTCGGAAACCATGTCGCTCGACGTCCGGCGGTTCGATCGAGCGGTCGAGTTCGTTCGATCGCTCCCGTACCGCTCCGACTACGAGTCACAGAGCCTGCCGGACTACCACCGGACGGTCGAAGAGACGCTCGTCGACGGCTGCGGCGACTGCAAGGACCACACCTACCTGCTGGCCGGGCTCCTCTCTTACCCGCCGTTCGAGTACCGGACCGCGATGGTGTTCGTGCCGGACCACATGCTGCTCGGCGTCGCGAAGTCGGACCTGCCCGAGGCGTACGCCGATGCGCCCACGCTCGCGAACACGAACTACGTCGCCGTCGAGAGCGTGACCGGCGAGCCGATCGGCGAGTACGACGACGGTCCGGTTCTCGCGGTCTACGACGACGGGTTCGCGTACCTCGATCGGAGCGCCGTCGCGGACACCGCCGTCGACTTCCTCCGCGACCCCGCGGAGTTCGAGGTCGTCGCCGGCGCGTCCGGGTGACCGCCGCCGACTCGCGCCGCTCCGACTCACGTCGCCGCGGCCCGCCCGCCGCGTCTCTCTCGCGAAGCCGCTCTACGCGCCTTTCCTGCGAAGCGTCCCGCCCCCGAGCCCCTCCCACTCCACCCGAAACCCGAGCCGCGAGAGCGCGGCGCTCGCGTCGTCGATGCCGTGGTCGTCCAGCGCGGCTTCGGCCGCCGAGAGGGCCATGCCGGCCTCCAGCTCCTCCCCCGCGGCCGCCAGTATCGCCGGCCGAACGAGCGTCCGACCGACCAGCTCGTGGTCCGGGAACGACTTGTCCTCGATCGCCTCGACGCTCACGCCGTGCTCGTCGGCGAGGTCCTCCAACGAGATCGCGGCGGCGGCCGGCGACAGCGACGCGGGGAGGTCGGCGGCCGCGTCGGCGACGAACTCGGCCTCGTACTCGCGGAGCACGTCGACGACCGCCTTCACGCGGACGGTCCCCGAGTAGCTCACCACGCGGTGGTCGCGCGCGGCGATCTCCTCGCCGACGCCCAGGCTCTCGTCCACCGCGACCAGCAGGTCCACGTCCTCCACGTCCCTCAGCTGGCCGAGCTTCTTGTCGACGTACTCCGGCGTCCAGAACCCCATCACCTCGAAGAACAGCCGGAAGTCGGCGTGGTCGTAGTCGAACGCGAAGTCCGGGATCATCACCCGCGTGCCGGTCTCTAACGGCTCCGGCTCGCGCACGAGCGTCCAGTCGAGGTCGAGCCCGCGGAACCGCCCCGCGAAGTCGGCCTCGACGCCGCTGTCGAAGTCGGGCTCGGCGACGGGCTGGACGCCCGGCACGGTCACGTCGCCGTCGGAGAGGCGCATGGTGCGCTCGCGGCCGCGGTCGTCGATCGTCGCCGTCAGCTCCCACTCCGCCGACTCCGCGACGGTCCGGAGCAGGCGCGCGAAGGCGGTCCCGTACCGCCGGGTGTGCGAGAACAGCGCGTCGGGACCGGTGACAACGAGCTCCCGGCCCTCAGGAGTTTTCTCCAGCTCGTACATCAGCCGCAGGCGCTTCACCGCCGAGACGAGTCGCTTCGGATCGTTCGACCGCACCCGGACCTCGGTCGCGTCGAACAGGGCGGTCTGGGCCAGCGAGAGGTCGTACTGCTCGAGGAGCGAGTCCGGGTCCCACCGCACCTCGGCGTCGACGAGGACCTCGTTGACGTCGCGGTCGGCGTACAGCGAGGCCTCGACGTCGCCGGGGTCGATCCCGAGGGCGTCGGCGGCGCGGCCGACCGCGGTCTCCCGTTCTGCCTCCGTCGCGACACCGACCGCCTCGGCAGCCTCGAACGCGGCGCGCCGGACGCGACGCGGCGGCACGGGCGCCCGCGTCTCGAAGGCGCACTCCCGCTCGACGAGGGCGGCGAGCCCGCGGACCAGCTTGAAGTCCCCGTTGCGTCCGGCGGCGTCGGCCTCCAGCGCCTCCAGCGCGTCGTCGAGGTCGCCGCGGCGCTCGCCGACGTGGGCCTCGAACGCCCCCAGCACCTTCGCCGCGAGCGGGCGGTGCTCGCGGGTCGCGAACAGCGGGCGGTACCCGCCGCCCGCCCGCGAGACGCGCAGGAGGTCCTTGCGTAACACGCCGACAGGTTCGCGAGCGTCGACCTAAAACCGGCGGGTTCGTCGGGTGCGACACCCTTAACTCCGAAACCCGTCGATCAGGGCGTAATGGGTACCGACGCGGCGAGTGACGGGGACGACACCGGGAGCGACGACGACGAGCCCGAGGCGTTCGTCCGCACCTGCGAGGCGCTGGTCGACCGGATCCTCGCGGGCGAGGTTGACCGCGACGGCCTCGAGTCCGCCAAGCTCGACGCCTGCTCGGAGTTCTCCTCGCCGAAGGTCCCGAAGAACACCGAGATCCTCGACCACGCGCCCGCCGAGGCCCGCGACGACGTGATCGAGGTGGTCCAGCGCAAGCCCGTCCGGACCGCCTCGGGCGTCTCGCCGGTCGCGATCATGACCTCGCCGAAGCTCTGCCCGCACGGGAAGTGCCTCTACTGCCCCGGGGGACCGGCCTCGGAGTTCTCCTCCGCGCAGTCGTACACAGGCCACGAGCCCGCTGCGGCCCGCGGCGAGCAGAACGACTACGACCCGTACGGGCAGGTCACGCTCCGGCTCGAACAGCTCCGGAAGATCGGTCACCCGGTCGACAAGGTGGAGCTCATCCTGATGGGC
>NZ_JAXRUU010000033.1:0-34612 GCF_034497445.1 Halorubrum sp. AD140 | reverse complement strand
GTGAGCGCGACGTCCTGGGTACCTTCCGCTTCGCCGGTGTTCTCGATCGTCGCCGAGACGGTCACTTCGTCGCCCTGCGTGGCGGTGGCCTCCTCGGGGTCGAGGTCAGAGACCTCGAAGGACGCGGGGTCCTCGGTCTGCTCGACGACCGTACCGTCGGAGTCAGCGTCGAAGCCAGCCTGACGGACCTCAGCCGTGAACGTGTCGTTCACTTCCTGCTCACTGAAGTCGAACTCGGAGGTGAACGTGCCGTCAGCCGAGACGGCAAGATCCTCGTCGTTCTCGATGAAGCTCGTCGAGGCGTCGTCGTCGCTGCGGACGCGCACGTCGAACTCCGTCCCGGGCGCGACGTTCGTCGTTCCCGTGAGCTCCTGTTCGTCAGCGGCCTCAACTTCGATTTCGTCTTCGTTGTCGAACTCGCCCTCGGCTTCCTCAGCCGTGAACGAGGCCGACGCGGATTCGAAGGCGTCCTCGAAGGCGTCCTCGTCGTCCTCATCGAGGATGTCGAGAAGACGCGCGTCCTGCACGCTCGTCTGGACCTCGTACTCGTCTTCGTCCTCAATGTTCACATTGAGGTCATCATCGTCGAGGTCATCATCTTCGAGATCGTTCAGGTTGTCCGTGTTGAGGACGATGTAGTAGTCGTCGTTGTCCTCATCGTAGACCACCGTGAAGAGATCCGAGAAGTCAGAGTCGCTAATCTCATCATCATTAGCGAGCTCATTCAGATCGATCTCCTTGGCTTCCTGGTTCGCA
Source organism: Halorubrum sp. AD140 (assembly GCF_034497445.1). Classification (NCBI taxonomy): domain Archaea; kingdom Methanobacteriati; phylum Methanobacteriota; class Halobacteria; order Halobacteriales; family Haloferacaceae; genus Halorubrum; species Halorubrum sp. AD140. The sequence continues at coordinate 33,856 of NZ_JAXRUU010000033.1, read as the reverse complement.
CCAGGGTCCTGCTCCTCGAAGACGATCTCGAGCTTGTCCGAGTTATCGTCAGCGTCGTTGTCGTCCTCGTTGTTAGTCTCTTGGAGGTACTCGTACAGCGCATTCGTGCTGTCGACATCACTGGGGTCGTCACTCGCGTTCGCGAGCGGACCCTGCAGGCCCGAGGCGCTGAGCTGGTGGACCTGAACGTCGCTGTAGTCGCCATCCTCCTCGTCGACGGCGAGCGTGTCGCCCTCGGTAACGAGGTCGTCCTCGACGGAGTCAGCGATCAACGAGACAGTTGCGCTCTCGTTTTCGTCGTCGAGTTCGTCAGCGATGTCTTCTTCAACGTTCTCTCCAGTCCGCCAGAGAGCCAGCTCCGTGTCACCGCGCTCTTCAATCGAGAGCGAGGAGATGGTGTCCGGGTCGTCGAGAGTTTCCTCGAAGGCCTCGGCATCGTCGCCGGTGTTCGGACCAACCGAGAGGTCGTACGTGCCGGTGTCAAGGATGTTTTCGAGGTCGTCCGTTTCACCCTCAACATCAATCTCTGCGTCGTCGTCCTCCGTGTAGACGACGTCGTCAAGGCTAGCACCGGAACCAGCGAGGTACGTGTTGAAGAGGACCGTCACTTCATCGTCCTCATCGTCCTCGATGGAGACGTTGGCCTGGTAGCCGTCGTCTTCCTCGTTACCGATCACGAGGTTCCCCTCGTCAGTGTTGTCGAGTTCGACGTTGATCGCAGCCACATCGCCCTGCTGTTCAACGGCAGCTTCGGAGACGTCGAGTTCGCCATCCTGTTCTTCAGTGACGTTGATAGAGGCAGTGTCCTCGGCCTCCGTGTCAGTCACGTCGAAAGTGAACTCGTAGTCACCCGTGTCGATCTCACTGAAGTTTGTTTCGACGTCATCATCGGAAACGTCCTCAAGCGTAATCTCGTCGTCGTCATCCTCGTCGCCGACGTCGCCTTCGAAGTCTCCGTTGTTCACGAAGATATCAAGGAGTTCGTCGTCATCGAGGTCACCATCAGCATCTACAGTAACGTCTGAGGAACCACGGTTGGTATCGACTTCGAGGTCAACGTCTTCTTGTGCGACTTCCTCATCTTCGAACTCAGTGCTGAAGTCTTGGGTGGCAACTTCGAAACTCTCGTCATCTGCGGTACCATCATCCGAAGATGCCGTACCTACACCAGTGTCGAATTTGTACGTCTGATCGTTATTGTCGGCGTCAACGATAACGTACTCGCCGTCCTCTAGTGATTCAGTATCGACAGTCGCGAAGCCGTCTTCACCCACGGAGAATTCGTCTTCGAGACCAGCAACATCGTCATCATCGTCAACGTTGCGGACCTGAAGCTGGTCGCCATCCTCGAGCGAGTCAATCGCGAAGCCGAGCTCCTGACCTTGCCAGGTTGTGCTGCCAGAGTCGAGCGACACGTCGCCATCGTAGACACGAGCGTCATCGCTTACAATGGAATCTCCCTCATCATCGTCGACCGCATCGCCCGGCTCGTAATCTTCTGCTAGATTAGAGTCATCCTCGGCGATGTGTGCGGTGTGATTACCCGGGAAGCCATCAGTGTCTTCAATTTCTACGTCGACTTCCTCTTCGCCGTCGACAGATTCGGACCCTGCAAGGATGGTATCTCCATCCTCTTCATAGGTCACAAGTACTGTTCCTTCTTCTCCGTCGGCATCTGCGTCGACGGAGACGGTATCGTCTCCTGAAAGCGTCTGGTCATCAAACGTAACGTCGGCGTTGTTGCCGACTGCAGCTGCGGGTGCGACGGCAAAGCCAATCGCAACCATGGAGATGACCATGACCGCAGCGAAGAAGACCGCGTTGGCCTTCGTGCGCGTTGTATTATTGCTCTTTGTCATTGTGTGTTGTTTCGTTCTGCGTCGCGACACCCTTGCTTTGTCCCCGTCTCACTCGCCCGGTCATCGTCGACCAACATCGCATCGAGGGCGCAGCCGGACTTGACGCGGATTACTCGCGGTCGGCATCGCACTCCTTTCGGATAGGGGTACTGCATCCAACCCTTCCGGCGGTTGCTATATATACTTTGTGTGAATCTCAACGGTGTGTGAATACAACACACTCGGGATAGAGGCCGTCAGACGATGGTTTTCAAAATTGACAAAGAACACGACGCGATCGTCGGAAGAAATGTCGACACACAGACTCGACATCGGTGCACGCCATTCGCAGAACACATGCGCGGGCGACCGCAACAGCTAGGTGTGTGCCGTTCGTACAATCTATCGGGCTCGACCCCTTCAGGCGACAGGGCGTTTTTCAGGATAGGGAGCTGCCCTGTCGTCTGCGACCGCGTTTTCACAGCCACTACTCGTGAGGATCTGCCGCGTCTTCGTCCCCAAACGCCGCTTCGACGGCCGCACTCCACGAGCCAAAGCGGCGCTGATACGTCGCGATCCCGTGAGCGCCCTCCTCGACGACATCGGTTGCGGTCGGGCGCGTGCCGAGCTCGTCGCGAAGCCGGTGGAGATCCGCGAGGAGCTCGTCGGTGCTGACGCGGGTCGACCATTCCGGCTCGAACCCGGCCTCCTCGAGCGCCGCTCTCCACGAGCCGAACCGGCGAATGTACGTCTGCGCGCCGTACTCGCTGTGCTCGCGGACGTCCCGAATGCGTGGCGGGTCGCGGTGCTCGGCGGCGATCCGGTGAAGCTCCGCGATGAGTGCGTCGTCTGTGTGCTCTTGTGGACGACCAGACGGATTTGACGGCGGTTTCAGATTCGGATCGCCCGATCGTCGCGGATCGATGTCGTCCACACCCTCGATGTCGTCGAACGCTGCGACCAACGCGTCACGCCATGACCCAAAGCGTTTCTGATACGTCGAGCGCGAGTAGTCCCCCTCTGCGTTTATTTGCGTGCTTGTCGGGATGTGCCCGGCTTCATCACGCACTCGGTGGAGCTCGTCGATCAGGTCCTCGGTCGGGATCTCAGGTTCTGGGGGATTCGGATCGAACCCCGCTTTGGCGACACCGGCGTTCCACGAGCCAAACCGGCGATGGATGGTGCTGTCTGCGATACTGCTGTGTTCGTTGAACTGCGTCACTGTCGGTGCACCAGCAGCGTCGACGACGTCGGCGACACGCCGAATCTCTTCGAGGAGATCCTCGTCGCTGTACGACGGCATACACGTGAGATGGATAACCGCCTGTATCAGTGTTCGGGGATCGAACACCACGGCTCTACCCACCGCTACAGCTGAGCAGCACGCAGGGTGAGAGAGCCCCTCGTCTCAGACAGATCAGTTCCAAAATCGGGTTTCGGTGTGGTCAAGCGGATCGGTGATCGACTGCTACGCTGCAGACACCGTCGTCTGATTCCCCTCAAGAACGTCTTCTGACGTCACGGAGACGGTTTGGTCACCAACAGTGTACTCCCCAGGGTGAGCGACTCGGATCGTTGCCGTGCCGTCTGAGACCGACCCATTCCGTGTGTACGTGTGATTCTCGTCGCCGACGGTCACCGTGGTGGTCGCCGTCGCCTGTTCGCCGTCTGGGTTAGAAACCTCAATGAGAGCGCCGGGAACGACCGCAAACGTCCGCACGCCATCATCCGTCTCGAGCAGCTGGTAGTGACCGGTCGACATCGTTCCATTGGCTCCGACGCCGCGCCCCTCGTGTAACGCGGCATACGTGGTGTTGTCTCCTGGCGCGTTCTCGCGATCCGTGAGGACGACGTAGCCGACCCGATCCTGGAACTGATCGTACCACCCATCGGGATCCTCACTCGCGAGGAACTGATCGTGATTGCTTTGTGCGTACCCGTAGCCTTCCGCCTCGCCGCTCACGAAGTAGTTGTACATCCGGTTGTCACCCCACTGGCTCAACACGAAGTTCTCGGGATACTCGCGGTCGACAGAGTCAGCATGACCGTCGATCGTCTGGGCGGCGTCGAACTGCGTCCGATCGTGAGTGGTTTGCCCCACCAGCGGTGGCACGAGAATGAGGTTAAAGATCAGCACCAGCGCGACCGTCGCGACGAGATAGCCACGTTTGCTGGTGCTGGCGGGGAGCCGGAGTGCGGACACGGGCTGTTCGTCATCGGTGTCGCTGACGCGATCGCGCAGGGACGTACCGCCGTCACCGCCCGCAAGACGTTGCGACCGGGACGTACCTTCTCCGGAGTGCGCATCGCTCGGCCGACCGATCACGTCGACCGGGCGGATGATGTCGAGCGCCGAGAGCAGGTACACGAGCCCGATGCCGGCGAACGGCGCGATGAAAATCGCCAGCTGACCGGCGAACCGCACCTGGATCGTCGCGAGCAGCGTGTAGTACCACGCGAAGCAGACGACCACGAGCCAGCCGGGTTCGTACCGACGGACGATTGCCCACGTCGCGACCGCGAGCACAGCGATCGCGAAGTAGAACCCAAGCCCGAGCTGGATGAGTGGGCCGAACACCACCGCGAAGTCGGGGCTAAACAGCGATACCGTCTCGGTGGCACCTTCACGGAAGAACAGATCCTCGGCGCGCGTCCGAAATCGGGCGATGTCTTGCGGACGAAGCGCCCGATACGCGAGGAGACCACCGATGGCGACGACGACTTCGAGCCCGACGAGTCCCTTCGCGGGAAGTTCCGTGCGGCGCCACCCCTCGCCGACGACGACGGCTGCGGTCGCCCCACCGGCGACGAGCAGCGGCGTAGCCGCCGCGATCGTCTCGTGCCACCCCAGCCAGTGGTGGGCTGCTAACGCGAGCGCGGCGCCGACGCTGAGTCCACCAACGAGAGGAGCGTTTCCGAACGCGGGCGACACGTCGTGGCGTACGTCGAGTGCGACCCGGAGCCCGACCACGGCGGCGACCGGAATGAATGTGAGTGGCGAGCCGCCCCACAGGTGTGTAGAAGCCGCCACGGTGACCGCGAGGCCGGCCGCGATCGCCCACATCGTCGGATCAGTCGCGTGTGCTCGTACGGGCGACCCGGACGCAGACTCCCTCTGGATCGACGTGTGGACACGCCGAGCGGTATCGGCGGCGAGCGCCGTCAGCGCCAGTACGAGCAAGCCAAGCCACAGATACTGATGTGCTTGGTGGTCGAGAAAGCCCACCGATGTGTACACGACGTTCGCGGGTGCTAGCCCGTAGAACAGCACCGCGGCGAGCGCGACTCGGACGTCACCAGTGAGCAGTCGGGCCAGGCGGTATACAACGTATCCGAGGACAACAGCGGTCACAACCGGTAGCCACGCCGCAACCATGGGCGCAGCCTCAACGCCGCCGAGCGCGACTGTCACCCACCAGTTGATCGCGTGTGAGAGCGGGCGAGTACTCGCAGCCCCGCCCATGTCGGCGAACAGCCCCACGTCAAAAATTCCGGAGGCCCGAGCGGCCAGCCGTTCCTGCCAGTAGCGGAAAAAGTAGGTGTCGTTTGCGGGCGAGACGACGAAGCCGTCACGAAGCACGGCTGGCGCAGCGACAAGGCGGGCCGCGGCGACGGCGAAAAGGGCACCAACCAGTCCCGCGACCGTCGTCGGATCGACCGCCATGAGTTCGTTCATCCGCACACCACCCGTTCGAGTCTCGCCGATGCCGTCAGTGCCAGACGCTTCATCGGTGACGGGTGCAGCTGTCACGTCCTCGGCAGCCGCCGTCGTCTCGAGAGCAGCACGGATCGCCTCTGGATGCTGGAGCCGATAGCCATCATCAACGCTCGTCGCGAGATCACGTGAGACGAGTTCGCCAAACCGACCGGAGTCCAACGCAATCTCCGCGAAGGTCCATGGCTCGCCGGCCGCGTCTCGCTCAACGAGTGCGGCGAGTGCGTCCTCGGCCTCCGGATGGTCCGCGAGAAACGCGCGGGCGGCTGCAGTCGTCTCCTCGGGCGAAGGCATTAGCGTGTCTGTGTGGGGGGTGCCGATTAGCCGTTTCGGTCGCCCGGGTTCCGAGCAGGGGTAGGAAGTCATTAACCCGAACGTCACGGGTGAAACGCAGTTCTTAACATGCTGTGCTTGACATTACCCTGTAATGGACTCCGGATGGCGCTACCGGATCGCAAGCGTCAGTGGCGTGGCGCTGCTTGCCGCGCTCGCGGTGATGCTCGCCAACAACAGCGCTGTCCAAGGGCTTGCCGCGATGATTCCACTGCTCGCCCGTCTGCCTGTTGAGCCGCCCGCAGGAGCAGAGTTCATCATCGAGGTGGGATTCACCGTCTTGGTCGTGACGGCCGCGTTTATTCCGTTGTACAAGCCCCGGCCGCGCCGTATTCTGGACATCCTCGCCTTATCTCACAAGCGGTTGTTCGTCGCAATCTTCGCGCTGGCGACGATCGGCTACTTCGATTATACGTATAAGGTGCCACGGCTGACGCTGGTGTTGGTGACCCCGATTCTGTTCGTCGTGGTACCGCTGTGGTTCATCTGGCTACGCAGTCCGGAAGTCCGCAGCGAGCGAGCAATCATCGTTGGCGACGATCTGTCCCAGATCACACAGATAGCGGAGGAAACAGAGCTCTCGTTACTCGGCTATCTCTGTCCGACGTCCGCAGTGAGACCAGCTGAGCGGCAGTCAACTCACGAACAGCGTGTTACAGAGCCTACACCACCTACCGTCTCCGATGGCGGTTACCCACCTATCGAATTAGACCGGCTCGGCGGGCTCTCACGGCTCGAGGATATCCTCGTTGAACGCGACATCGACACCGTCGTGTTGGCGTTTGCTACCCCCGACCGCGCGGAGTTTTTCGGCGCGCTTGATGCGTGTTATGAACACGGTGTCGCCGCGAAGGTACACCAAGACCATGCGGATACGGTGTTGACGGCTACCCCGGATCCCAATGCGCCCCTTGTTGATGTCGAGATCGAACCGTGGGACATCCAGGATTACATGTTCAAGCGGGCATTCGACGTTGGGTTTGCCCTGACTGGCATCATCGTCCTGTTGCCGGTGATCGGGATCATCGCGATCACAATCAAGCTCGAAGACGGCGGCTCGATCTTGTATCAACAGGAGCGCACTGCCGTCTTCGGCGAGACGTTCCCAATCTTCAAGTTTCGCACGATGATCTCAACGGGTGAAACGGCGACCCCGGTCGACGACGACGACAACGATCGGATAACGAGAGTGGGACAATTTCTGCGACAGACCCATCTTGACGAGATCCCGCAACTGTGGTCGATTCTCCGTGGCGATATGAGCGTGGTTGGACCGCGCGCCGTCTGGACCGAAGAAGAATATCTTCTGGAAGATGAAGCCGAGACGTGGCGCAAACGGTGGTTCGTCAAACCCGGCCTAACGGGGCTCGCCCAGATTAACGATGCTAGTAGCATCGAGCCGGCAGCGAAGCTCCGCTACGACCTACAGTACGTGCGCGAACAGTCGTTCACGTACGATCTGCAGATCGTAACTCGACAACTCTGGAAGGTCGGGGTTGACGTCTGGAAGACACTTGTGGGGCGCAAATAGCGTTGATTTGGACGGCGTTGTTAAGAACAGAGCTTTCCTTCGCACATCAGAAATCACAGATCTCTGAGATGGTGCTAACCCACCGGTACCCCCTATCTTCGGCCGTATTTGGTGCCCCAGTGTTGATTTTGTCCCTAAAAACATCAGAAATAATCAGCGAAGTTACACCCGAGTTGAGGAGTAGTAGTCGTATATTGTCTCTGTGAATGAACCAGACTGGTAATCGTATTTTATAGCCCTTCAATCACACTCTCAGCCCCCTGTCTGAACAGCAATTTGTCGAGGAGGTCTCCGCCAAGAGATCGCGTTATCTGAAACATGAGTTTTTGAAGCGTTCTGAACGATTGGCTCGGAGGGACGAACCATTTGACGTTCTTCCGGGTGGTAGTTTGCACGCTTTCGATTTTGGGCCGTATAGGTGATTCGTATTTCGCAAACGCCTCTTCAACTGGTCCGTTTTGACGAAGTTCGTGAGCGAGTAGGGTAGGGTAGTTCACAAAACGAATACGTTACAGTTCCTCATTATGTAGCAGTTCAGTATGTCCCTCGCCCTCCAGCTTGGTTCAGCTCTCGGGTTTTTACTCGTGACACTTCCGCTGTACTGGGTATCCGCCCGCGTGAGCCTCCGTACGTCCGCCCCGACCGTGTGGCTTCGCCGCCTTCTCGTTACACTCATCCCCGCGGCTGCAATCGCGTATCTTCTATTCAGGATCTCCGGTACCGGGGATGCCGCCCAACGCGCCATCACTACGCTTCTCCCCGACTTGATCCCTGCAGCGGTGACGTCGATTCTCAGTGATGTTGCGGCGCAGTTCGCGCTGTTTTTCTCGGCCGCGTGCGTGACACTCGCCGCGTACGCCGTCACCGTTCCCGCGATCAACGATGTGAGAGACATCGACCTGTCAACGTGGACGGCAGTGCGTCGAGTCGCTCGGTTCGCCTTCGCTCTCACGGTCTTTCTGACGATTGCGTTCGTCCCGTTCGAACGCATCGTGATGGGCGAAGACCTGGGACTAGCTCCGGTGACGCTCATCCTGTTCGTGATGATACTCCCGTTCGTAACCCCGGTCCTTTTCCGGTTCTTTCGTTCTATCCGGGCGCCTATCCGTGAGGAACGCGACCGACTCGAATCGCTATGTGGGCGTGCAGGACTCGACGTGGACGACATCGGGATACTGACCGACGCCGACGAGACGCTGGAGATCCATCTCCGCGGCCTCCCAGGACGCCGTCACCTATACGTCTCCACGTTTGGGCTGAAAAGATTCGACGACGAATCGCTGGGTGCGCTCCTGGCCACGAACGCCGGGTGCATTGCGTATCACTACCGGGCGATCAAACTCTATCCGCTGTACGCATTCCTGGTCGTTTGTGTGGTGGCCCTCGCGTGGGGCTCAGCAATCTGGTATGCCGTTATGATCGGGCTCGCGCTTGGGTTTTGGCTGCCGGTGCTGTGGGCCGCGCGGCGGGCTGTTCGACGGGGAGACGACTACGCCGCAGACCGAGTCGGTGCCGCGACTGTCGCAGATGCACTCGAACGGATAGCGACCGAACAGAACCTCGACATCCCCTCAGGTGGCGTTGGAACGATTTTCAAAAGCCGCCCGCCGTTACAGGATCGGATCGACCGCCTGCGCAAACGGGAGCGATGAGAGCCATGATCCGCAGTTTCATCAAAATCAAACCGCTTCAAGCCGGAAAATTCGCAGGAATCATCCTCACGTTGGGGCTGGGAATCGCAGGGTTCCTTCGTCCCATTCCCATCGATTATTCGGTCGGCTCACCGCTCCTGATCAATACACAGTTCTTGGCACTCATCGGGATTCCCCTTCTCAGTCTTGTCCTCGTCGGGATCGTTATTCTCGAAACCGTCATTGGGGCAGTGAGACTGCTTCACTCGGACAGATCCATACGATCTCACGCAACGTCGAATCTCGGATACTCACTCGCTCGAATCATCGAATCCTCCGTTGCACTTCTCGGCGTCGCGCTCCTCGTACTCGGTGTTGGGACGCTCACATCCTCCTCGTTACCAGCACCAGCCGGGGTTGGATTGCTGCTTGGACTGATGCTCGTCGGGATCGGAGTGTTGGTCACGAGTCTGCTTCGAACGCTCGTCGAACTGTACTTTCACGTCAGGCAACGTCGATAGGTGGAACAAACCCTCTGACTCTGTTGAAATCCTATTTTCAGATATATTCGCTCCTGAAACAGCCGGTCGATGAGGACTGCATAAGGTGCATCGAATGTAGTCAGTGGGTGTTATTCGATTTTCCCGCAGAATACGTATTCACGAACAGCCTCACCGAATAGCTCTGCATCCCGTTCCTCAACTACGTCGTATCCGTATTTGCGATAAAATGCTATCCCTACATCGTTTTGCGTCAGTACCTGAAACTGAATTGTATCATACTCTTGTTGGCGACAAAATTCCTCAAATTTGTCCAACAGAATGGTACCAATCCCGTTTCCCCAGTAATCAGGATCAACGTAGATAGCACCGAGTGTAGCGGTACTCTCCTCGCCGCTTGGCCCACCACTGACGTAGCCGAGGATGTTACCGTCCTGCTCTGCTACGAAATAGGCTACGTCGTCCCGTGTGATGTGGCCTCGTACCGTGTTCGGGTCGTACCACTCTGCCATCGCAGTATCAATCGTTTCTTGTGACAAGAAGTCACCATAGGCTGCGTTCCATCCACGTTCGGCGACTCGCAAAATTGTAGAGGTATCTTCCGGCACCGCCGTCCGGATTGTCACTTCAGCCATACGTCACGGTTAGGTGTCTTCAATAAAACCGGTTCGTCGATACCGTTGTGATGAATGTACACTATAGCGTCAGCACATACTCTGAAACATATCACCACTCAAGGATTTCAACAGAGCCACAGCGTCGTCTATCGCGGATGAATCAGTTCAGGAGCGATAGCGAGTATCAGTATCATAATCAGTGGTATGATGATTGCTGTAATACGGAGAGCCCCTGCCATTCGTCGTCGTTGTTTCGGGAGGGATTCGGCTGTGCCAGACAGAGCGAATGCTACTCCGAGGAAGAGCTCATGTATCGTGGAAGACCCGCCTATTACTCCGAAGTAGACGTACATATCGAGGAAAACGAGTGCTCCTGAGAACATCACGGCTGCAGCAGCCCGTCCAGACGGCTCACTAATTAGAATCGCTTGGCTTTGTTGAAATCCTATCTTCAGACGTATTCTCGCCTGAAATCTCCGGTCGGTGAGGACTGCATATGACCGCTTCAAGGGGTCTTCTCCATTGAGGGGGTCAAGCTTTCCTCAAGATTGCTCTCCACTGCACATCCCCATATTTGGCATCAACGACTTCCCAGTCCGTCCCAACGGTTGCTTCTCGTAGCCGGTCTACGCTGAATATTTGGAACAACAGTGTTTCCCCTACTGCTCCCGCGTATTCCTCGTGGTACACCCGGTATGCGAGTCCCGGCATTGGATCATCACGGTAAGCAAAGATGTCTTTAGTGGCCTCCTTCTCAGGGGCGTAGTTATCGAGAAGTGCAGTGGCGTCAGCGGTCGTAACGAACGCTAAGTCGTTAAGAAATTGGCGGACTCCAGCAATCGAGCCAGCTAACCCGACTTGCGTACCGATCGCCTGTGCTGACTGAAATTGATCACGGTTAAAATGATTCCGGAGCGAGAACATATCCACCTGTCGAGCATCTTTCACACCACGATCACGCATTGTCTCGACGAGGTATTCGCTCACTTCGATAGCAACAGCCTCAAACTGCTCTTGATAGTAGAGTGTGTCTCTCCCCACGCCAGCACCCATATCGAGTAATGGGCCTTCAAGCCACGAATCACGCCATGCATCCTTGTTGTGTTCGCCGAAGTACCACTCCTCGATAGCGTGTTCTCGTATTTCCTCACCGTCTCGATCGATTAGTGGTTCCTCGCGTTCACCGAGGTAATGATCTCTGATAGCACGACCATACGGGTCACCATCCGTCATAGTGTGTGACACACCAGCAATTATAATAAATATGTGATGAGAGGCGGTACCCCTCCACAAGATCTGTTGACCAGTAATCTATAATCAGCATGAACCAACTCAATGAGTCGGTTCCCTGTACTGAGCGATTGAGGGGAAAAACTATCAACTGCTGAGGATTTCAACAAAGCCAATCGCTTTGATTTTGGAGGGCATTCAGGAATATCCTCACTCAAACCGTTAAATAGGTGTGGTAAATCAGAGATGATTATTTTGTTGGTATCGGGTGAATCACTCCCCTGTCACGTATTTTCTGATTGACTCGGTATTGGGGCCATTGAACGATCTCGTGACAGCGTCTGTGCTCCAGCGTACCAGACCACGAGTATCGCTCCGAGGACGTACGCGAACTCTGAGATCGGCACAGTCTCGACGATAGCAGGTCTGTCACCAGTCACTGTAAGGTACGGCGGCATATTCCCGGCGGCATGTGCGATCATCACCACCAGTAGTCCGCCGTCGGTACTGTTGTACAACCAGCCGAAAATGACTGACGCAGCCATTGCATACAGAACGTACGGACCGAGATTTGCGGGATCATACGCATGATCTATAACAAAGTAAAGCGGGATATGCCAGACTGCCCAGACGAACCCGATAAAAACGGTCGTTGCAAGCGCGCTATACCGTTGTTGGAGGCGAGTCTGCAGAAATCCACGCCATCCAAACTCCTCAAGTGCTCCTGCGAAGACGAGGACAACGAGGAAATTCAAGAGATAGAGGACCAACGGGGTTTCTGCTCTCCCGACCTCGGCTCCGAGAGCCAAGGCGGCAACATTGTCTAAATCCGTACACAAAATGGGGACAGTGAGAGCGATCAGATACCACTTGAGCCCAACACGCCAGTTTCGCACGTGACCTATCCACGAGCGGACATCCTCATCAAGCAGCCAAACCATGACTGCTGCCCCAATGACTGGTCCGTGGACATTGGCGAACTCGTGGATAAGGCCCGTCTCCTCAACGGTGAGCGCCACAATCGCCATATTCGTCCACGAGTACCCGAACGTGAGTACGAGAAACGCGAGCACAGGCGCACGAGCAGCGACCCGCTTGATCGACCAGAGCATAACACCGTGAGCTACGAGATGCTTGTAAGGTGCTCACCAATACCCATTTTGCTACGAGGAGATACCGCTCCTTCAGCACTACTGGTAGATGAGCAGGAGTGTCCAGACACCTCATCACCATACTCGGGACCCCCCTTGGAGGGGGCTCTATTACTGTCGAGGATCACCGTAGCCCACTCATATTACCAGCCACCCGTACACAAGCGCTCCGAGGCCAAGCACCGTCAACAACCCACCGAATACCAAGAACACGAACCCACCCTGCTTACCTTCCGCCGCGAGTGTTTCTTCGGACTTGTTCGAAAGCACAAAATCACCATCCGCGGTCTGCTCGTCGATCACGAAATCCCGCTCACCCCAGCCAGCGTTACTCTCCCGTGCATTTCCGAGTACGTAGACCTCCTCACTAGGTTCGAGTACTCCCTCCACGTACCGGCGGGGCTCACCGATACTCAACGCCCCAACGGAGCGGCGTTTCGGAACGTCGAGATCAGGTTGCATCTCAACGTATCGGCGAATCGCATCCGGCGGTTCCTCATGGCTCTCAACCTTCGTTTCCGTACTCTCAAGATTCAACCCGCCATCAGCAGGAAGCTCGACCAGCACCTCACCGGTCCCATCGTCAACGAGCACCGGTTCGGCAGTCTCCTCTTCGAATATCGTTTTCCAGTTACTCTCTTCCTCACTCCCGGTCCGCCACTCCTGGACCTTAATGTGGGTAGCGACAGCGTCCGTCTCAGAAAACGGAGACTGTCGAGTCGTCCCATCTTCTACCAAGTGAGCCGTTCCTTTCACTTCTACTGCGCCGGATTCGAGATCCCGGATCGGTGTCGTCTCACGCTCCGCAATCCGTCCGCCCTCAGCCCACTCTGTGTACCCCGTGTACATCCGGTAAAACCCCGCGAGCACGAACACGATGCCCCCAAGCGAAACCGCAACGTTCTGCATCATTCACAACGCCAAAAAGTAGCACACCCCGCATAAAACTCGGGTTCACTACCAGAAAATTTGTAGCTAAAAAGAGCGAACGTTCAAATTTGAGTCTCAGGTAAAAATCTGGTTTTAGTTTCCGTTCAGTATTTGAAACTCTACTGTGAAACCCACTGCAGTCACTATGCGCCATTCCCCGTCAGCTATGACGCATCACGAACGGCACTCGGCACTCGGCTTGTTCGTTCGCTGTACCTTTCAATCATTAGAGCAGCATCTCCCCAGTTCCAATCAAGCGCTCACAGTGTACTCCACCACATAGAACATATGGGGCTCAAAACTGAAAATCTGGGCAAGCAGTACGATAGTGAAACGTGGGGTGTCCGTGACGTCACGCTAGAGCTCGGTGACGGGATCCACGGGTTACTGGGACCGAACGGAGCGGGGAAATCAACGTTGATGAGTATTCTCTCGACGGTCCTGAAGCCTACTGCTGGAACAGCGTACTGGAACGGGACCGACATCGTGGAGTCACCGGACGTCGTCCGCTCGATACTCGGCTATCTCCCGCAAGAGTTCGGTGCGTATCCCGATCTGACGCTCGAAGAGTTCTTACAGTACATTGCGGCGCTCCGTGGACTCGATAGAGAAACCACGAGTGCTCGCATCGACGAGATGGTCACGCTCACGAATCTCGTTCACGTCAGGGACCGGAAGATCAAGACGTTTTCCGGCGGGATGCGTCAGCGAGTCGGGATCGCACAGGCACTACTCAACGACCCGGATCTGCTCATCGTCGACGAGCCCACGGTCGGTTTGGATCCAGAAGAACGAGTCCGGTTACGGAGTGCGCTGGCAAACACTGCGACTGACCGAACCGTGATTCTCTCGACGCACATCGTTCCCGACGTCGAGGCAGTAGCGGACACGATTGCCATCCTCGATGACGGGCAGATAGTGACGCACGATACCGTACCCAATCTCATCGAACGCGTCACTGGACGTGTGTATCGGTGTATCGTTCCGCCGGGCGACGTGTCCACGTTGGAGACGAAGTACAAGGTTTGTAGCACCGTTCACCGGGCGGATGCCGTGGAAGTCCGTCTCATCGCTGATGACTCACCGACCGAATCAGCTGAACGTGTGTCTGCATCTCTCGAAGACGCGTATCACGATACGGTTGAGCAAGTGAACACGGTGTGACGGTGTGAAATGAATCGCGTATACCACGTCGCAAAAGCCGACTTCCTTCAACGGATCCGAACCCGGCGTCTCGTCATCGTTCTCTTGATCGTCGCGTACCTGGGGTACTTGGTTAACGTCGGGCAGATTGAAATCGCTTATCAGATTCAAGACGGGGACTCGATCACAAACGTCGCCGGGGAAAGCACGTCTGCATTCATCGGGCTGAAAGCCGGGCTGACGGGGGCAACGGTGATGTTGTTCGCTGGCTTCTATCTTATGAAGGGCGCGCTTAAACGCGACCACGCGCACAACGTGAATCGCTTGGTCGCCAGCACAGCGATTTCGGATCGACGGTATCTCCTCGGCAAGTGGGTGAGTAACATCGGTCTCGGGGTGGTTATTCTTTCCACGCTCGCAGTAGCCACGATCGTCAATCACGCCGTTCACGGTGCGGGTCCGACGCAGCCGCTCGCGCTTGTCGGGCCGATCCTCGTTCTTGCCCTACCGTTAACTGGGCTCATCGCCGCACTCGCTCTCTTGTTCGAGACAGTCAACAGGCTACGCGGGACACTCGGGAACATCGGGTATTTCTTTCTCGCATCGGTTGCGCTCTCAGCCATTATGGCTGCGGAAGGCCAATCACCGAATGCCATCCCGCTTGGAACGAGAGCGCTCGATATAATGGGGCAGCTCGCGGTGTATGCGGTGACTGCGGACGCGGTCGTTGCTGCCGTGCCCGAAGCTGCTGGTGAGCTTCCGTCGTTCGGGACGCTGAGCGGTGATGAGCAGACGTTCCGGTATGACGGTGGGCCGTGGCCACTGTGGATTTTCGCTCAGCGAGCAGGGCTCCTTGTCCCTGCGGCAGGGCTGCTCTTTGTGGCCGCCTGGTGCTTCAATGGCAGCGGAAGTGAGTTCACAGCGCAGAAGGATCGCTGGTTGACGCGAATTCCGTCAGTGGTACCGAGACTACGACGGGAGCGTCCTCGTGAGGAACCATCGGTCGGTGACTCGATTGACTCGGTGACGCTAACGCCCGTCGAGAAGCGGGATACGGCGAGTTTCTGGCGGCTGGTCACAGCCGAGGTACGACTTGCAATTCGAGGGCGTCGGTGGTGGTGGTATGCTGGTGCGCTTGGACTCATCGTCGTCCCGCTCGTACGCGTAGCGGGAAGTTCTCCGGGTGCATCGGTCGAACTCGCTCGCGGGCTTCTCTTGCCGGTCGCGTTCATCTGGCCAATCTTCATCTGGTCGGAGATCGGCACACGAACCGCTGAGCATCGAGTGACGGACCTCATTCTCTCGTCACGGTATCCGGTGATGCAACTCGTGTCCGCATGGGTCGCAGGATGTGTCGTGGCAGTCGCCGTCAGTAGTGGACTCATCATCGTGTTCACGACAACTGGTCAATTCGAGCTGCTCCTCGGAATCGCTAGCGGAGTTCTGTTCGGCCCATCGCTCGCGGCTGCCCTCGGAATGTGGAGCCGGTCAACATGGTTGTTCGAGATGACGTATCTACTACTCTGGTACACCGGACCGCTCAATCGGAGTGTCCCGGTTGATTTCCTCGGGACCACAGTACAGAGCCTCGAAACAGGCGTTCCTCTCGCATTCATTGGGATGAGTGTCGTCTTAGTCGCACTCGCACTCGTCCGGCGCAAACTAGAGATACGATAATCCGGAATAGAACCATGGATCGAAGAACATTCTTGACGGTTGTTACCGGGACAATTGTGGCAGGAGCTGGCTGTTTGGGAGGTTCGAATCGAGCGTTACCAGACACCCCAACCGGACAGTGGGCACAATACGCACACGACAGTCGAAAGACCGGGGCAAGCGATGCTGCAGTCCCAGAACGGGGGAATAAAGCATGGGATGCCGGTGAGGCGCAGTCTGCCGAACCACTGATTGCGGACGGGGTTGTCTTCTCCGTTGCGGATAGTGTGACCGCTCTTGATGGGAAAACCGGCGAGCAACAATTGGAATATGACCTCGAAGGTACTACGGACACGACGCCTGCAGTCGTTGATGACCGATTACTCGTGGCCACCGACGAGCAACTTATCGCGTTGGCGTGTGATGATGGCTCTGAGTTGTGGGCGGAGTCACTCCCGCTCGGTGCGGCTGGCGCAGTCACGGCTGCTGGGTCACTTGCTATTGTTCCGCTTGAAGCTCGCCGCGATTACGACGGTCTGATCGCGTACGACGTCGAATGGGGTGAGCAACACTGGACGCACCCGACGTTCGCGGCCAGATCACCGGTCGTCGAAGAGGAAATCGTGTACACGACTGGGTATCGACAAGATGGTGATACCGGGATACTGAGGGCGTTGACGACGAGTGACGGGTCACTAGAGTGGGAAGTGGAACTCGACCATCCCGATACGAGTCCCGTCGTCGCAGACGGTGAGTTATTCGTTTGTGACAGCGGGGAACTAGCGGTTCACGACCTTACTGACGGAGAACGCTCCCGGACACTCAGAACGTTCGCTGACCACATCTATGAACCGCCAGCGGTTGCGAATGGAGTCGCGTATCTCGGGTCGAACGATCCAGCTATCAACGCAGTCTCGACTGACGACGGATCAATAGAATGGTCCACAGACGGTGCAGTTGGAGCGAGAATTAGCGTCGGTAATGACGCGGTCATTGTGTCCGCTGAAGGCTTGCCGGAAACCAGCGGCGCTGGCGTCACAGCGCTCGAACAGTCCACAGGAACGATTCGGTGGGAGTATCACATCGAGGGGTTTGACGCGTACCCGAGCACTGCACCTGCGTTAGCGGACAACGCAGTCTTTTTTGTCAGTAACGCGATCAGCGGTGTCACCGCTCTCGGCGACCTCCCACCCGAAGAGGAGTAATAATAAAGGGCAGAAATCACGCAGTCGCAGCATGCCACAGTAAGATGACTCCGAACAGGCCAAACATCGCCCCAGCATAAAGGGCGAATCCGCGTCCTGGAGTCGGTAACACCACCCAGAGAACGGGGCCGATACTGAGTAACCCAACCCCAAACGCAACCAGGATCCATCGTTCCGTCGAGCTCAACGAGGATTCGACGGCGTGTGGGCGATCTGCAGCCGCATCGAGTACGTTCCGGGCAGCGTCGGACGCGTCACGTGGAACGATGAAGAGCCGCGGGGCGTTCGAGACGCCTCGATCGTATCTGGCCCAACAATAGACGAACGGACCGATTGGCAGCAGACGGTAGTTTCGAACCGCTCCAACCGGGACCTCATCGTCGTCGATCACGAGCGTCGTCGCACGCTGGTTCACAGTTCCCTTGGTCGGGAACGCGGCGACAAAAATCGCCGGCAGCCACCCCGCGATGAATACAGCCACGGGTGCACGCGGATCGATAATGAAACTCAATCCGAGGACGACAGCAGCGATACTGCTTCCAAGCAGTACCCCTCGTCGTGAGAGATACTCCTGCTCTCGGGTGAATAGCTCTCCAGAGAAGAGTGCGAGTGCGAACCATCGCCGTCCGAAGATAGCGAGGAGCGCGCCACCGACGAATATGAGGGCCCGGCCGTACGCACCAGCGAGTACTGCTGTAATGATGAACCACGCGAGAAGAGCACCAACAAGGAAGGCGATCCCCCCGAATATGCTCGGCATCACGTACGCGAGCGCAAGGAGGACTGGCGAGTCGGATACCGCAACCTGCCATTCACATTCGTCTGTTACCGATGAAGAAGTGGATTGCATTTCTGACTGATTACTTCTAAGATCTATGGGTATTCACTCAACTACTCCGGTCGGGATATGCCTGGTCCCAGAGAAGCCGTAACACGAGCCCGACGGCCGGGATTGCAAATATCCCATACACGAGTATGAGTGATATGAGTTCGCTCAGAGCAATCCACGGCCCGAAAGCGAGCAGAACCACGGTGGCGATGATGCCGAACAGACACGCAATTACAACACTCGCAATAGGTCGATCAAGTGGTTCCAATGCCGTCGTACGGACAGGTAATTCGAACGCTTCGACGAGCTGTTCGGGATTGGAGACTGGCCCAAGCAGACGTCTCGAATCCTCGTCGTCCCAACCAGTCGTAACGGCAATCGTTCGACTCCCAAGTAGGTGGTCCGCAAGACGGTCGGACACAACCTGGATATCACGCAGTACATCGACCGATACTGACCATTGCGGTTCTTCGAGAAGCGTATCGTATGCGACGAGTCGATCCTTGTACCGTCGATACTCCAGCGGACCGTATTTGAAATAGAATATGGCGACTTTCGACGCGAGGAGGACCGCGAACAGGAACACTATGCTGAGACTGATCCCTATCGCCAGAAAAGAGGGTGACTCCTCGCCGAGGAGGGTCATCGAGATGAACCAAGCGATGATGAATGGCGTCACGAGGAACGGTGCCCGACGTCCGAGCACACCGAATACGCCGGTGTACAGCACCGCACGACGATTGGTCGGAATAGACGCCGCTGGGCCGTCACCAGGGACGTCCACCGGGTTGAGATGTTTGTCTGGTGTCTCCGGGCCAGAAAGCCAGCGCGTGATTCGCCCGCCGCTGTCATGCGTCGCTCGATACGCCGACCATTCCACGAGCAGTTTGGCGGCAACCACGAGTCCAAGGACACTCTCGACACCTGCGACGCCGATTCCCGGCGTCACGAACAGGACGAATGCGAGGAAAAACGCCTGACGAGTCGGCGTCTCGATAACCGTATACGGTGAAGCCGTTTCGTAGCCGCCACGGAGGTAGTCCCGCCACGTATCGACGGCCTGGCCAATCAATAGTGATAGAGCGCTTCCGATGACGTCCGCGCGGATGAGTATTGACCCGATGGTGAACACGTTTGAGAGGACGACTCCGAGAATGATGAGAAACCACATTGCTGCGATCACGACCGACGTAGCGAACGGGAGATTCCGCGGATAGATCGGCGGTAGCCACGGGACGAGTTCGAAACTCTCCCGCTTTTCGATCAGGTCGCTCGAAACGCTGATTACGCCGCTATCGGGTTGACCAGTCCTCGGCGGACGTTGTGCGAAGAGCGCTTTCACACCTGCAAGCGGGAACGAAAACAGGATTTCGAGTACGTAGATGACAACGAGCGTCGCGGGATCCCATCCCAACCACAGGACGCCGACGAGCGGGAGCAGGTTCGCACACAATATCTGTGCGAATCCAACAGAGTTCAGTGGGCGTCCCAGCCGGTCCGTGGAGGGCATCGCCACTGACTTTTCCACCTCTTTCGATAAGTGTGCTGAACCCCTGCCTTGAAATGTTCAGCGGTGTCGTGTTCATTCAATAAGCTCTGTTTTACCAGAACGGATTTGTTCTGAAGTGATGATATACGACATATGGTTTCCCGCGAAAACAAGGTGATCACCCTCTGTATTGTCCTTGCGATCCTCCTCTTAGGTGTCGTATTGACGGTGTCAGACCCTCCGACATGGGTCTCCGGAATGGTTATACTCGGTGTCGGTGTGATCGCTCCGATGCTGGTCAATGAGTATCTCGATAGAAGAGATATGGATAATTGATCACTAGTTAACTCTGTCTATCGTTCCATACAATGAGTGCAATGCCGAGGATTAGAATACCCACACGCGTTATGTTTCTGCCAGTCTATCAAACAGTATGACGTCAGCTCCTCGCCGCCCTGTCACCTTCCCTTCACTTTGACTGGCCCAGGTTCCAGGTCTCGGATTGCTGTTGTCTCTTGTTCGGCGAATCGATCGCCTTCATTCCATTCTGTTCTACCTTTGTTCATTCTGCGAAGGCCTTCGAACACGAAGCCGAGGCCACCCAGCGAAATTGCTAGGTTCTCACGCAATTACACTACTGGGATATTATGATCTCATCATGAATTCTGTGTCTGGTATCGGGTGATGTGATAAGTTATCAATTTTGTTCATGTATTCACGACATAACTGCTTCAATGGTGACTCGTTGTAACATTTGATGAGCTGGGCTGAGTTCCAGCACTCCTATCCGTCCTCGGCGAGGGGTTCGCGGTGGAGTACCTCCCCCTCGTCGAAGACGACGAGGGCCATCCCCGGCTCCGCGTCGACCGTGACCCTCGTCTCGTCGCCGGCGGTCACCTCGTCGGCGTCGGGATCCCAAGGGAGCAATCCATCGGTCGCCGGTTCCACCACGACGTCGACGCGGTCGGCGTTGAGTGCGTCGCCGCCGGTGTGAGAAAACGTCACGACGCCGCCCTCACCGTCATCGGCCGACTCGTAAGAAATATCGAACGTCGCCTGCGGCGGGATCACGTGCTCCGTCACGGTTCGGGGATCGTCGCTGGCGGTCCACTCGACGGCGACCGTCGTGCCGGCGGACAGCTCGTCGAGTGACAGCGTTTCCCCACCGGTCAGGGTGTCCGTCTCCTCGGCTGGCTGGTCCGTCGCGGGCTCACCGTCGATCAGCACCCGGAACGCGTCGGCGTCACGGCGAACCTCATCGACGTAGCGGAGCGTCGTCTCCGACACTTCATCGTCGCCCCCGTCTCTCTCGTCGACGACGAACCCGCGGCGAGGGGTTGCCGAGAAGTGCGCGACGGAGCTGGTCGCCGCACCGTTCTCGAACTCGGTGTGGACGCTGACGACCACGGTGTCGTCGAGCCCGACGTCGTCGACCGCGATCGCGTCGCCCGCCGACAGTTCGTCGTACTCGGCCGCGAACGCCGACTCCTGATCGCGTTCTCGCCCCCGTGATTCGCCAGCACCGCTCACAGACACGCGAAGCCGCTCTGGGTCGACGGGCTGCTCGCCGACGTATTCGACCGTCATGGTCTCCTCGTCGGCATCGTAGGTCGCCGCGACCGCGTCGCGTGCCGTGGTCGTTCCGCCGAGGTGATACTCGCGCTCGCCGCCGATCCACATGAGCCGCACCCGCGAGAGCGGCGGGACCGGAGCAGTGAACGAGTCGTCGGGGCCGAACTCGTCGAGTTCGTCTTCGGGCTGGACGTCGGTCGGCGTCCGACCGGCCTGTAACTCCAACTCCGAAGCTGGAAGCGCCCGGCCGCCGCGGTGCTTGACCGTGATCTCGCCCACGTCCGGATCGTACTCGACCGATGCGCGCGTGTTCGGCACGACCTCTTCTTCGGCGATGACGACCGGCTCGTCCGGCTCGCGCCACTCGACGGCGACCGTACTCCCCAGCGGAAGCTCGCCGAGCACCAGCTCCTCGTCGCCCGAGAGGGTGTCGTACTCGTCGGCGAACTGCGCGTCGGTGGACTCCCCGTCGACCAGCGTCACGAACGCGTCAGCAGGGCGCGACTCCTCTCCGTCGTACCGCACGGTGGTCCCTTCCTCGGCGGGCGAGTGAATCCACACGCGCGGGGGCCGGGCGTGGTAATTGACAAGGGAGCTGCTACCGATGCCCGGCGGCTGTTCGATGTCGAACTCCAGTTGCACACTGTCGCCGATCGAGACGTCCTCGACGGTGACGGTGTCACCGGGTTCGAGCGTTCCGTTGGTGAACTCGTCCCCGACCGTTTGGACGCCCTCCCCACCGTGGTGGATGAGCCGAAGATTACTGGCGTCGGCGGAGCGCTCGGCCACGTAGGCGAGCTCCAACGTCTCGGCGGTCATGTCGTAGTCGAAGGCGAACGCTTCGCGGTCAACCCGTTCGCGGGCGTACGTGTCGTACGCGTTCGCGTCGGGATCGAACCACCGCAGCGTGACGGTTGCGATCAGTCCGGTTTCAACAGTGATCTCATCGCCCGTCGTGAATTCCTCTCCATCGAAGACCGCATCGCTCACCTCCTCACCGTCGTGCCACACCTCCAGCTTGTCGGCCGGCACCGTCTCACCTTCGACGTGCTCGAACGTCACCGTTTCGGCGGCGCGCTCGAACCGCGATCGTACGCGGACGTCCGGCGACGCCTCACGATCGAGTTCCGGCGGAGCCTCGACGACGGCGTCCACGAGCACGAGCCCGTCGGTTCGGGTGATGTCAGTCTCGACCGGGACGGCAGGATCGACAGTACGCACGAGCCGATCGACGATCTCGTCGTCGAGTCCGTCGGCATCATCGGCCGGGCGGATCACGTACGCGTTCTCCGCCGTTCCTTCGAGGGCTCTGAGATCCTCAGGGGCGGTCTCGAAGCCGGCGGCGAACGCGTCCACGTCGTCGGGGATCCCGGACGGAAACGGGTCGCCGCTGGCGTCCGGAACCAAAACCACCGTTTCGAACCCGCCAAGCCGAGGGAGAGCGGCCGCGCTCAGCGGCGATTCCGCAAAGCGATCAACCTCGTCAACGGCCGCACGGCCGGCGGCGCGGGCGGTTTCGATCCGCCGGTCGCTCGCGTCGCGTTCCGACGAGGCTGACCGACCGCGGAGATTCGTCGAATTACCACCGCCGATCGCGGCGACCGCCACGCCGTCGCCGGCGACGAGCGCAGTCTCACCGTCATCGGAGAGTCGCCAGCCGGCGGGGAGTTCGTCCGTCGTCTCAGCCTCCGTGGAGGCATTGTCGTTCGACTCACCACCTCCCTCGCCGACTGCCAGTGTCTCACCGCGGTCGAGCTGCTCGAAGCCGCCAGCGACCGTCACCAGTCGGATCCCGCGGTCGGCCGGAGCGACTGCGACTGTCGCAGTCAACTCGTCGGCGTCGATGTCGAACCGCTCGGACGCGGACCGGGCGCGGTAGCTCAGATCCTCGGTTGTGTCGGCGTCGATCCGCTCAGCAATGACCGTCGCGTACGTCGTCGACAGCGCGTCACCCGTCGGAACGGGGAGGAACGCGTCGGCGAGCGGCGCCGAGATGTCAAGGTCGAGGTCAGCCGGCGTCCCAGCCGGTCGGCCGAACGCGCCCGCGTCAGTTTTGGGATCGAGAATACCTGTCAGCGCTGCGAGCGTCAGGGCACTTCCTCCGAGGAAGCCCCGACGGGAGGGTCGGACCATACGGAGAGATATCAACGTCCAGTATAAAACGAACCGAAAATACAAATTCCCGTTGTAGTCTCCAAGTACCACCTCGTCATATCTATCGGTGTGGCTTTGTTGAAACCCTCAGTGGTGGACATATTTGAGCCGGAGTCGGGTCAGTACAGGGTAGCTACGGACCGGCCTGCACACTACGCTTGCGTGTCATTCCAGGTGACAAACGCAATTCCAAGAACCATAATACCCATCCCAAATAGCTGTAGCCAGCTCAGGCCAACGCTCCCCGCATAACCGGCCGCCGGAAGTACGTAGCTTGCGAGAACAGCTATTACTATCCCCAAGAGAACGACCAAACCATCGGGATAGCGGAATGAGAGGTTCATAACCACATTTGTGTGTATAGTGCTTTAACTGGAATTAGGCGCTAAGTCCCCTTCCTCAAGGAGCAACGCAGGGAGCAAAGCGACCGAGTAGCGCAGTAGGAAGGGGATACAGTGCCACACAGTTCTCATACATCCGCGACACTCGTCCCACAGGCCCACCACCCCGTTTATGTCTAACCATAGTCTATACACCGGTGATGGATAGGTTTGAAATCGAAGGCGAGGAAGTCCTCGACGGAACCGCAAAACCGTCGGGCAATAGTGCTCACGTCATCGTTCCCAAACGCTGGCGCGGAGCCGACGTGAAAGTCGTGCGCGTCTCCGAACCCAATTCAGACGAGTAGACCATGCAGTACAACTACAAGTATCGGCTGACCCCTCCAGAAGACATCGGTGAGACGCTTCTGCATCACATCGATACTTGTAGGCAACTGTACAACCACGTCCTCCACCTGCTCAACGAGGCAGACGACATTCCCGCCCGCTACAAGGTACAGGGAACACTCCCCGACCTCAAAACGTGGTGGGACGACTTGGCCGACGTACACTCGAAAGTTCTCCAGATGGTGGTCAAGCGCGTCTACGACAACCTCTCCACGCTCAAAGCGCAGAAGGAGAACGGGTGTGCCGTGGGGATGCTCAAGTGGAAACCGCCTCGGGAGTATCGGTCGTTCACCTACAACCAGTCCGGCTTCGAATTCAAGAATACGAGTGGTCGACCCGTGTTGTGGTTGAGCAAAATCGGTGAGATCCCGATCCACCTCCACCGAGACATCCCTGAGAACGTGACCATCAAACAAGCCACGATCAAGCAAGAACCCACGGGCGACTGGTACGTCACGTTCGGCATCGACGTGGACGAAGCCACGCCCGAGAAATCGGAGACACCCGAGAAAGTCGTCGGTATCGACGTGGGGATTCTCAAGTACGCCCACGACACTGACGGGTATGCCATCGAGAGTCCTGACTTCAGCGTCGAGCGCGAACGACTCGAACGCGCTCAACGCGACCTCTCGCGGAAGGAACACGGGTCTGCGAATTGGGAGAAACAACGGAAGGTTGTGACCGAACGCCACGCCGACCTGAAACGGAAGAGACGAGACTTTCTCCACAAGTTGTCGAACTACTACGCCACCGAGTACGACTTGGTGGCGGTCGAGGACTTGGACGCGAAAGGCTTGGTCGAACAACCGGGCAACTCGCGGAACCGGGCAGGCGCGGCGTGGGGAACGTTCCTACGGATGCTCGAATACAAGTGTGAACGCGAAGGAACGCATTTCGTTGCTGTAGACCCCCGAGACACGACCAAAGAGTGTGCGTCGTGTGGTGTCAAGACGGACAAGCCTCTGTGGGTTCGTGAACACTCGTGTCCCTCGTGTGAGTTCGAGGCGGATAGAGATGCGAATGCAGCGTGGAACATTCTTTCTCGCGGTCTTGAAGAAGTAGGAGTGGTTCACTCCGAATCAACGCCTGTGGAGACTGTGCTCCCTGCGGATACCTTGGTGTCTGCAAAAGCGCGTCGTGGAAACAGGAAGCCCCACCCTCAAGGAGCGAACGGCGTCAGCCGTGAGCGAGTAGGGTGGGGTAGTTCACTCGAGAGCAAATGCGAGCGATATGAGTGCGCCGTTGATACCCAAAAACCCGGTAATAAGGAGCCCCAACGGCGGATCGTCACTCGATGACGTAACAAGGAGAACGAACGATCCAATTCCGACGGCACCGAGAGATACCGACAACACGAGATCTGACCACGCATTCCACGAGTCTTCAAGTGCCGGTTCGACACGGGCGAGCCACCAGTCCGTCTCCCCCGTTTCGTCTGTAGTCGTTTCCTCATGTCCGGTCAGTCGTCGGATAGCTGGCCGCCCGCCAGCTGCGAACAGGGCAACGATCGTGATACCTCCCATTGCCAGTAGAACCGGCGGTGAAACGAGCCCCGTCTGTGCAAACAAGAAGATTAGCACGAATCCCAGCCCCGCCAGCCCGGCTACGAATCCCCGAACAACGTCCCGAATCTCCATCTCGATTCGGAGATAACGCCAACCAACGCGTTAATCTGTCGGTCACTGGGGAATAGCGGGATCGTAACTTGCACGACCACTTCTAACGCTCCTATCGAGTTATGGAGATCGACAACAAGGTGGGTACGCTTCGGTGTACGAATCCGTATCCCCGCCCGTTCGATCGCGGGACTCGTTCGTGTAGTAACACAGCAATTCGCCCCAGTCGAACGATTCGTCTTCGTCGAAGAGACAGGCGAAGAATGTCGGCGCGAGCACGGAGATTACTGCGTGTTTACCGTCTATTGGTGATTTGTTCTCCAAGAATAGTCGAATGACCGGCTCTGTTGAAATCCTCTTCTTCAGATATATTCTCATCTGAAACAGCCGGTCGATGGAGACTGCTTATTGATTGAGGCGTGAGTTCCCTGTACTGACCACAGAGATTACAAACCGATTAATTATGAATATGTGAGTGAAGGTGGGTTTTAACACGTTGAAGATGGAATCTGAGATATGAGTATGTCTTTAGTCTCTACACCTTCTCCTATTGCGGTCCTCGATGAGAACGGGTACATAATGAGCGTGAATCGAGCGTGGGAGGCGTTTGGCGAGCAGAACGGATTACCGGAGGACTATACAGCGGAGGGTGAAAACTACGTTCTCATTTCCCAGCAGGCAGACGATACATACGGAAAACATGTGGTGGCGGAACTTCGCCGCTTGCTAACCGGCAGGCAAACCGAGTTCACAGTCGTCTATCCCTGTCATTCACCGAAACAGGAACGTTGGTTTCGACTCTATGCGACCGCCGTTTCGCTCAATAACGAGCACTACTACCTTGTCATTCATCAACAGATCAGCCACGATACTGCGTCAGGGGACAGATGGGAACCCACAGTCGTTACTGCCTCGACGGGAAGCGTTGACCAATGGGGCCAGGGCCGATTAGTAACCTATACCCTCTCCTCGGATGAGTCTGCTACTGAAGGTTTGCTAATGGCATTTGATGCGATCGGAATCGATACACAACGTCGGGACACGACCCTACAAGATTGGATTGACCCCGATACAATAAACACACTTCAGTCAAGGACAACCGACTTCCACCTCACGTTTCGTATCTGGGGACATACAGTCGGTCTTACTCCCCGACAGGTGATTATATACTCGCCTGAGCGTAGTTCTGAGTAGCTGAGTTTTCGAGAACCTTCTGTACAAGAAGCACTCTCTGAATTGACCGATCCGTGGATACCCTGTTCTGAGGGATTGAGGGTGTAAAACTATCAGCTGCTGAGGATTTCAACAGAGCCTAATGACCCTTAACGCAGAACAACTATTCAAAATTCGGTTTGAGTCTCCTGTACGGTTTTGAGGCTCACAAGTGTTGATCGAATTGTATCGATGTTCGACACGCTCGCTCTTGTGTTCGGGCCGGGGATCAGCGCTGCGATATTGTGGAGCCCAATCCTACTCAGCAGCCGGCTCCGTTCACTATTTGACCGATTGCCGCCGGCACGATCCACGATTGTAAGCTATCTCCTTGTCGCCATCGGGTTGTCGATCCCGTTCGTGATTGGTACTGGTGTCGTCTTTTCAACAACGAGTACGGAAGGGACCGCTCTCTCGAATGCGTTGTTGAACATGGTGGTTGTACTCACGCTCGCATGCGTGATTGTGCTGCCACTAACTGCTGTTGTGGGCTTACCACGGATCAGTCTCGATTGGGATCCAACAAACTACGGACTCGGAACGTGGGTGTTGCTCGTCGGTATGGTACTCTAGTACGCCGCAGTCTTCGCCATCCCGCTCGCGTTCTTCGCATTCATCCTCGCGCTCCCAACAGGATGAAAATCAGACGGGTCTCTCGTTACCGAATACTGTCAGTCATCAGAGTTCTTCATAAGGTTGGACGACGACGAATCCCTCGGTTCCGTTGAAGTTCATCTGGAAGCGTTCCCCCGACTCCTGACCGATCATATCCGAGAGGTTCTTGTTGATTTCGACGCTCGGGGAAGTCTTGTTCCACGCGACAGTGGCGCTGGGATCGGTCGTGACTGGTGGTTCGAAAACAAGCGGATCGCCGTGCGTCGTGAGTGCGACGTATCCTGGACCCTGCAGATAGACGTTCGTGAAGCCACCTGCAAAGGCACCAGCGAGACTGTCGATCTTATCGATCTCGTACGAGATCTGTGATTCGAAGGCAAGGATGTCCTCACCGTTAACGGTGAGTGCATCGTCATCGTTGAGATGAATGATCTGGACTTTCTTTTCGTGATCCGCGAGATAGACGTGTCCGTCTCCTTCGATATGCATCACAGGTGTTCCTTCACCCGTTGCAGCTTCCTTGAGGAACCCAGTGATGCCGCCTTCAGGTGTTGCTTGGCCAGTGAACGAAAGATCGCCAGTATACGCGATCATCGCACCGGCTTTCGCCATCATCGAACCCTGAACGGTGATATCAAGGGTATAGCTATTCTCCAGTTGGAACATCTCATCAGTTTCCGACGGTGCGTGTTGGGTTTTGAATTGGTCAATATCCATCGTCATTCAGAGCCTCACGGGGACTCTCTTAACAGTTCGAAGTAACCAAGTAAGAAAGAACCGTTGACTACAAATCCAATTTGAGGGGTCTGTTGAAATCCTTAGAAAGTGGTGTTTTCTGATCAGTAATGGCCAGTACAGGAGAATCCAGGTCGCTCAATTCAAGAGAAATGGGTACCGTCTAGTTGGGGAAAGAACGTTCTTTACCAGCGTGTACGCCGAGAAGGTAGATGAAGATAACAAGAATTTCGACCGCAACGAATCCGACGACAGTACTGAATGCGAATGCAAATCCCACTCCCAGTAAGAATACGGATACTCCTACGACTAGCGGGGAGCGTGAGCCATACTCTTTTGCTTCGGAGTAGACAAACAACGAGATGAGGGCTTGTACGATAAGGAATATCGGGGTACCAATACCGAATGCAGGCATAGAAATTGATTTCATCTGACTCTATAAGTACTTTCGGCGATGATTGGCCGTCACCGTTTGACCAAGAAATAAACGGTAATTATGCAGTTCTCATCGGCCTGCTGTTTCAGGTGGGAATATGTCTGAAGAAGAGGATTTCAACAGAGCCAATTAGAGCTATATCCACGGTAGGAAAGCAGTAGTACTGCTGAATTCTCAGCATATCTATCGTGACTTCAATAGATGATGTGCTCACCAAGCGAAGATACAGAACACTATAACTCAAAGCACCAGGTATGAGCCAGCCACCTTCTGCGGACGAAGACGATACGGACAGCGAACAAAAAGAGATCAACGAAACACTCTCATTGATTTTCTCACAACGAATTTGCCGTGATGTAAATACGCACAAGAGCCACGCGCCGTTGGTAGAACGGTAGACCGCATCCAAGAGTCTCTAAAATAGACTCACACGGCCTTGTTGAAACCCTCAATAGGTGACATATTTCAGCAGAGTTGTGCTGAATACACGTCGATGTTTTCTCAATTAAAAAACCCCCCAATCGGGACTCGTGATCGTCAGTGGCGACCCCCGTAATTAGATTTAAGCCCCTTTCACTTATGGCAGATTTATGGGCAGTAGAAGTGATTCGATCACTGGTGTGATCGGCTTTATTGCCATTATCGTAGGTATAGTCGGGTGGAACACCATTCGAAACCCATACCGTGGGGTTGAAGGTTACGTAAACATCGCAGTGATTCTTATTTCATTCATGTTAGTTCTACAAGGGTGCTATATTCTTGCCAAGTCGTTTGAATAAGGGACCCGTGATGAACGTACCCTCTTTATTCAGCAGTCAATGCTTGTCATCGGCTGAGGGTTTCAACAGAGCCACTCACACGCGTTTTTGAGCGTTTCAGAACCGGCGTGAATGTCCCGAAAAAGGGAAAAAGCGTTCAAAATTATCCCCGAAACTGCGCTATGACTCACTAACGATCCCTGTCAAAATAGCGTACTGGAGGAATCAAACTTCATTATCCGTCATTCGAATTGTTGTGATATGCCCTCCAAGTCGCTGGCACTTACAGTGAAGATGGTTTCTGCAGTTATTGGGTTATCAGTAGTCGCGGTGGGATTCCTCGTTGGTGTCTGGACTGTCCCCTATGGGATACTCTCGTTCTTTGATGTGGCCTCGGCATCATACCTCGCAGCGGGGATCACCTCGCTGACAATCGTAACCGTCGGATATCTCGAATACAGACAAATCGATGCGATCGAACGAGTTGCTGACGCCCAACGCGTCGACAGAGAGGCCGAACCAGCGTTGTACGAGCTGGTCACACGCATCGCAACGCAATTGGATATTCCGATCCCGACGATCGCGCTCTCGGAACGGCAGGCACCCGAAGCGCTCGCTGTCGGCTTTCGACCGGGGAACATTCATTTGATCCTGTCCCGCGGGACGCTCGACACCCTTGATGGAACCGCGGAACTGGAAGCCGTAATCGCCCACGAACTCGCACACGTGAAAAATCGGGACGCGATGGTAATGACGATCGTTTCACTTCCCGTCATTCTCGCTAACGGACTCGGGTCTCGACTCGCCGACGTTGAAAATCCGGGGTGGGCTGCAATCGTTATTGTCCCACTCGCATTCATCTCGACGATTTTCTGGGTGATCGGGAAAGCAATTACCGCTCGTTTGTCCCGAGTAAGAGAACGCGCCGCGGACCACGTTGCAGCAGAGATCACTGGGTCACCTGCGGCCCTTGCTACCGCACTCAAACAGCTTGATCAAGACATTTCTGAGACACCCAATCGAGATTTACGTGAAGTGTCCGGAATTTCGTCACTCTCGATCCTTCCGCTTGAACCGGAAGAGCTCGAAAAGGTAATGCTCGGTCCGGAAGGCAACACAGAACCGTCGTACTGGTGGCTCCGCACACGACTGCACCAACTCGAACGTTGGCTGTTCCGAACCCACCCACCAACAGACAACCGAATTGAACAACTCGCTGCATACGAACGCACCCACGAACGACGCTCAGAACAAAATATACAGTCGTGAGTGAGAATAACTAGAAGCACTTAAACGACCTTGGGAATTGTAGAAGACCAGTCCGGCCAAAAGGAAACAGCGTGGTTCTTCAGCCGATCCGTAAGTCTAGCAGCTATGTGCGTTGCGGCGTCCACAACCCATACAGGATCGCTACGAGTCCTGCGAGTTCACTAACTTGGCCGATGCTATTGACAATCGGGATCGGTACATCAAGTCCAAGTCCCAAGATCACGAGTGCGGCGCCTGGGACACCGAGAATAAGTGCAAATCCGAGAGCGATGAACAGCATCGGTCGGCTTTGGTTCCGTCGATAGCCGAGATACGCAAGATAGCTGATCGTTAAGCCGAGCGCCACGGAAATCAGTTCACTGTACGTGCGAATACGGCTCAGCGTATCGAGATCGATCGACTGGAGCAGGAGTTCAAGTGTGGTCATCTGTTTTCAACGAAGCGAGTGAACCGGTCGGCCATCCGTTCACGACGCGAGACGGTGATCTCGAAACCCTCATCGGTGAGTTCCAGTCGAACGCTGTGGAGCTGTGCCTGATACACTTTGTAGTTCTTCCCGTCCGTAACTGGCTGGATCTCTTCGGAAATGAGGTCGTGCTCTCGGAGCCGTTTGAGTCGCCGGTACACGGTCGGTTTCGACGTATCGAGTCGTCTACTGAGTTCGGATGCTGAACAGGGATCGTTTTTGGTTTCGATGAGGATGCGTCGGGCACAGTCGTCTGCGAGGAGATCTGCGAGTACCGCCGCATCTGGTCCGTCCGACACAACAACTGCCACATCTATGTGGTTCTCAATAACAGTTCGGTGGATCGTGTCGGTTGTGGTTGACTTCAGCCTCTGAAACTAGGCGATGGCGCTCTTGGGTATCGCGCGTGTTGGATTCGGCATCGATGTCGAATATGCCCCGCGATGTAGATCGCCCTTCCAAACGGGCTAAACGGACGCTCCTCGCTCCGTTTTGGAATCGTACTGAGAACCGCCCCCGTGCGCTTTGGCGGGTTCTCGGCGCGTTCGTACTCGTCGTAATCGGTTCACAGGTACTCCCATCCGTACTGTTCAGTAATAGCGATCTCCCGCCATCTGTGCTGGGATTAACGCAGAATCTCTTCACTGTTGGTACTGTGCTCCTCGTGATCGGAATCTGGGCTCGATACGTCGATCACCGCCGACTCACCGAATATGGCCTTCAAGTCGGACCAGAATGGATTCGGGACGCAGGTGCTGGGGTTGTCATTGCGTTCGTCGCATGGGGGCTGGCGCTTGTAGTACATCTCACTGTCGGATGGGCACACATCTCGGCTGTCCTATCACCCGGTAACGCTGCGAACGCACTTCCATTTGCAGTAGCCCTGACCGCCTTCGTCGCCCAGTTCCTGCTCGTCGGAATCTGGGAAGAACTCCTGTTTCGAGGGCTCGTGCTCAAAAACGCCGCTGAAGGATTTCATTTGCGGTGGCTCTCGGAACGCAGTGCAGTGCTCGCTGGACTCGTCGTCTCCTCACTGCTGTTCGGCGTCGTCCACGTTGATCAAGCGACTTCACTGCCCGCGCTTGGATTCTGGGTGTTGATAGGGCTGGTTCTTGGCAGTGTGTACATTCTCACTGACTCGCTGGCAATACCGATCGGCATTCATTTCGCAACGAATCTCGCGTTCAATAACGTCTACGGACTGAGTAACGTTCGACCGGAGACTGCCGAGGTCACTGCCGCGCTGCTCCGTCCGGAATTCACCGGTCCGACCAGATTCATCGAGGTTTCGGGTCTCGTTAACGTCGGTGTGGTCGTACTCATTGCTGTACTCTCAATAGGGTACGTTCCTGTCCAGTACAACTCCATCAGGGTGAGAGTCTCACCCGTGTATACCGTTCATTCCCGTTCAAATAACTGAGTTTGGCTCTGTTGAAATCTTCAGCAGTTGATAGTTTTGCCCCTCTCAATCGCTCAGTACAGTTGAAGTGTGGATCGCTCAATACAGAGCGTTCAGCGAACAATCAGGTGTTGGATTTTCAAAAAATTATTATTGCGAGTAGAAATTTCACTATGTATGCGTCGCCGCGCCCTCCTTGCGTCCGCCCTGACCGCTGCCACCACCGTCACTGCGGGCTGTAGTGCCGTTGAACGGCGAACGGAACACACGGATCCAGCTGTAAAAACTAGCGACAACCCCCGAGATGACGAAAAGTATCTCGAGTTTCTCGGGGACGGTGGAGAGCTTGCCGTCGTGGGTGTTGACCCGAGGTTTGCCCCCTTAGCGGAACATTTCCACACGTGGGTTTCACACACTGAAGACACCGAACTGCAGTCGCTCACACAGCGGTTCGTGGCATTGGATGGTGACGGCACTCCGCCACAGCTCTCGCTCCAAGGGCCGTTTATGGGAGACTCTAAACCCCACCCGTCCGTGTCACTATTCCGTGACGGGAGGGCTGCGGTCGTCAAAGTCCATCGATTCGGTGAGCTCGCCGACGAGACCGTATTTATCGATTTTCCGGTCGTTCAATGGCCAGAATCGGCCCGACGAGTCGTCGTCGAAAGCACCGTCGAACTCGTTCAGGCGGGGCTGCCCGACCGAATACACGTCCTTGACGGACAACTCGAATTCGATGCCGAAACTGAAAACAGCGAATGAACAGCTAAAATAGCCGGTTCACAGGTTTCATCGACCGGCTGTTTCAGGAAAGAATATATCTGAATAATAGGAATTCAATAGAGCCCTGAGTTTGAAAACGAGAAGCTATCGTCATAGATTGACGATTGACGAATTGTATTCTTCGTCTGCGGTACTACTCGGTGTCGTCGTGGAATTGGACGACGAGTTGTTCGATCGCAAGGGCATACACCGTCATTTCTCGGCCCTTCTCGGAGTACCACGTTTCGATCGGCGCGATGAGGTCCGCGTCGCAGAGCCGCTCCAGGTGGTATGAGACGTTCTGTACGGATTGGTCGACAGACTTGGCGATCTCGG
>NZ_JAXRUU010000032.1:0-34775 GCF_034497445.1 Halorubrum sp. AD140 | reverse complement strand
GCGGTCATCATGGGGGCGGTCGTCGGCCTGGTGGGGCTCGGCGTGTACCCGTTCAACGACCTGACGGCCGCCGGGTTCGGGACGATCCTCACCGCGGCGTTCGGCGTCTCGGCCGTGGTCCACACGATTCACACCAAACAGAACGAGCTGGGATCGAACCTGGAGGTCGACAGATGAGCCGGCGACCGAACCGTCGGTCGCCGACGGCCCGCCGTTCGACGCCATGACGCGCGCTCTCCGAACGCTCGCTATCGGCCTGATCGCGGTCGGACTGGTGCTCGCCCTCGTCGGGACCGGCGGGTTCTCCTCTGCGGCGACGGACCGCGACGTGACGGTCGCGACCGCCGACGACGAACGCGCCTTCGTCGGCTACGACTCGCCCGACGAGATCGCGGTCGCCACCGAGGGAGCCGCGGCGAACGAGAGCGGAGACAACCGAAGTGACGCGGTGACGCTCGTCACCCTGACGAACGGATTCGGCGTCGACGTGGACGTCACCGACGTCGAGATAGACGAGAAGCCCGACGACCTCGACGTCACCGTCCGACCGCCGCCGTCGGACGTCTCACCCGGCGAGCCGGGCTCCGACGCCGTCTCGGCGGATCTCGAATGCGAGGACACCTTCGA
The DNA here is from genome assembly GCF_034497445.1 of Halorubrum sp. AD140. NCBI lineage: Archaea > Methanobacteriati > Methanobacteriota > Halobacteria > Halobacteriales > Haloferacaceae > Halorubrum > Halorubrum sp. AD140. The sequence continues at coordinate 34,148 of NZ_JAXRUU010000032.1, read as the reverse complement.
TGACGAGCGGCTGTCCGTGACGGTCCACGTTCGGGGGGAAGGCGTCGAGGCGGTCGTCTTCGGCGATACAGAGCGTCGAACCATCTCGGTCACCTGCGAGACAGGATCCTGAGATCCCGTCGGTAGCGCTCCGTCTGTCGACGGATATTGCCGTGTCGATCGCTCCGGTTCCGACCGTCGCTGGGACGCGTGCGCGGTCGGCCGGCGTCAACGTGTCGCAGAGAAGTAGCGGGAGGTAGATTTGAACTACCGATCTCCGGGTTATGAGCCCGGCGGAATCTCCTGGCTATCCCATCCCGCTATCGTATCACAATCCCGTGCGACTGTTAAGCGTTCTGATCGCGTCGCCCGTGTGCGATTCGTCGGCGTGTCGTTTATACGCAGTCGACCGCCGTCGCGGCCGGATCAGTCGGCGGCGTACCGCTGTCGAACGCGGAGCGCGGCGACCGCGGCGAGGAGGCACGCCACGGGGAGGACCACGTCGGCCGGATCTCCCGTCAGAGCGCGGCGCGCGGTCAGCCCCGCCATCAGGGCGAAGAGTAACGCCAGCAGTCCGGCGATGGGGACCACGTAGCCGTCGGCGAACGTCGTTCGTCCAGATCCGTCGCTCATACGCCACCGTCGACCGGAACCGGGTAAAACCCCGGGGACCGGAGCCGGGCGGTTGCGGCGGCCTCGGGTTGCGCCGGCCGCAAACGCTTTTATCAATGATAGATAGTGATAAATTGATGCGAAAACCGCTACTGACGACCGACTTTCTGGACCGGGCGCGCCGGCACTACGCCGACGAGGAGGCCGTCCTCGCGACGGACGGGGCCCGGTACACCTACGCCGAGCTCGGCGAGCGCGCGGACCGGTTCTCGGCCGCCCTGCAGGCCCGCGGGATCGAGAAGGGCGACCGCGTCGCCGTGCTGGACCCGAACACGCACTACCACCTCGAGGCGGCCTACGGCGCGATGCAGGTCGGCGCGGTCCACGCCCCGCTGAACTACCGGCTCACGCCCGACGACTTCGCGTACATGCTCATGGACGCCGGTGTCGACGCGATTTACGCCGACGCCGAGTACGCCGACCGGATCGAGGCGGTCCGCGAGGAGGTGCCGACGGAGACCTTCATCACGAACGACGCCGACGCCGTCGCCGGCGACTGGGAGTCGTTCGACGAGGCGCTCGCGAACGCCGACCCGGACGCCTACGAGCGCCCGGAGATGGACGAGGACGAGGTGATCACGATCAACTACACCTCGGGGACCACCGGCGACCCCAAGGGTGTCTGTCGCACCCACCGCGCGGAGACGCTCCACGCGTACCTCATCGCGATCCATCAGGAGATCACCGACGACGACGTCTACCTCTGGACGCTCCCGATGTTCCACGTCAACGGCTGGGGCCACATCTACGCGATCACCGGGATGGGCGCCCGGCACGTCTGCACCCGCGGGGTCGACGTCGCCGAGACGTTCGACCGGATCCGCGAAGAGGACGTCTCGTACTTCTGTGCGGCCCCCACGGTGCTCAACATGCTCGGCGACTACCACGCCGAGCACGACGGCGAGACGACCGGCGACAGCGACGTGCGGGTCGCGACCGCGGGCGCGGCGCCGCCGGAGGCGACGATCCGCACGGTCGAAGAGGAGTTCGGCTGGGAGCTCAAACACGTGTACGGCGCCACCGAGACCGGCCCGCTGATCACCACCTCGGACGCGAAGCGACACTTCGACGAAGACTCGGCCGACCGGTTCGCGGTGAAGAAGACGCAGGGGATCGGCTACCTCGGCACCGACGTGCGCGTCGTCGACGAGGAGGGGGACGACGTGCCCGCCGACGGCGAGACGATCGGCGAGATCGTCGTCCGCGGCAACCAGGTGATGGACCGCTACTGGAACAAGCCCGAGGCCACCGAGGCGGCGTTCTCCGAGCGGCTGGAGGGGTACTACCACATGGGCGACCTGGCCGTCGTCGACGGGGACGGATTCGTCTCGATCCAAGATCGAAAAAAGGACATCATCATCTCGGGCGGCGAGAACATCTCCTCGATCGAGCTGGAGGACACGCTCTTCGAGCACGACGCCGTCTCCGACGCCGCCGTCGTCCCCGCGCCGGACGAGCGCTGGGGCGAGACTCCCAAGGCGTTCGTCGTCCCGACGAGTGGGGACCCGGCGGACCCGGGCGCGACGCCCGAGGAGCTCACGGCGTTCGTCCGCGAGCGCGTCGCCGACTACAAGACGCCCGGCGAGGTGGAGTTCGTCGCCGACCTCCCGACGACGGCGACGGGGAAGATCCAGAAGTACGAGCTGCGCGAGCGCGAGTGGGACGAGGAAGACCGGATGGTCGGCGAGGGGTAGCGCGAATTACTCCTCGCCGAGCAGGCTCTCGACGAGCGCCTCGGGCTCGAACAGCGTGAGGTCGTCGTACCCCTGTCCGGTGCCCAAAAAGAGGATCGGCTTCCCGGTGACGTACGCCACCGAGATGGCCGCCCCGCCGGAGGAGTCGGCGTCGGCCTTCGTCAGGATGGCGCCGTCTATCTCGGCGGCGTCGTTGAACTCCTTCGCGCGGTTCACGGCGTCCTGTCCCGCGACCGCCTCGTCGACGAACAGCGTCATGTCCGGGTCGACGACGCGGTCGATCTTCTCCAGTTGCGCCATCAGGTCGTCGCTCGTGTGGAGCCGCCCGGCCGTGTCGCCGAGGACGACGTCGATGTCGTTGGCGGCGGCGTACTCGACGCCGTCGTAGATCACGGCCGCGGGGTCGCCGCCCTGGTCGTGGGAGATCAGCTCTCGGCCGAGCCGGTCTGCGTGTTCCGCGATCTGCTCGTTCGCGCCCGCCCGGTAGGTGTCGCCGTTCGCCAGCACCGACGAGTAACCGCGGTCGGCGAGCCACTCCGAGAGCTTCGCGATGCTCGTCGTCTTCCCGACGCCGTTGACCCCGGTGAAGACGATGGTGACCGGTTTCTCGGCGTCCGCGATCCGCTCCTCGAAGTCGAACTGACCGACGGCGATCACGTCGAGCAGGGCGTCGTGGAGCGCCGACTCCACCAGCTCGCCCGTCGTCTCGACCTGCTTGCGCGACTCGCCGAGCATGCTCTCGCGGACGCTGTCGAGGATCCGCTCGGCGACGCTCATCTCCACGTCGCTTTCGAGGAGCGCCATCTCGAGCTCCCACAGCGGCTGCTCTAAGTCCTCCTCCTCGATGATGATCCGTCCGGTCGCAAACGCCTTCGCCCGCTGGAAGGTGCTCGGCTCGTCGTCGGCCTCGTCACCCTCGTCTCCGGACGAGTCGACGGTGCTGTCGCTCTCGGCTCCGCCGGGCGACTCTTCGGCAGCGGCCTCGGACGGATCTTCGGCGGCCTCGGACGATCCCGCGGCCGGCTCTGCGTCACCGGTCGGCTCCTCGTCGGGCTCCGTGGCGTCGACGTTCTCCTCGACGTCCGACCGGAACCCCGAGAGCTTGTCTTTCAGTCCGTCGAACACGGTCTCTCGTTACTCCTCGTCGCCGGCCTGCTGTTGCATCTGTTGCATCTGCTGCTGTTGCATCTGCTGTTGCATCTGCTGGGCCTGCTGTTCGAGCTCTCGGCTCTCGGACTCGAGCTCGTCGACCTCGGCCTGGGTCTCCTCGATACGGTCGTCGAGCGCCTCCCGCTTGCGGCGGAGCACGTCGATCGCGTCGCTCTCGCTCTGCTCGGCGGAGTAGTTGCCGCCGAGCGAGACGATGATCTCGTCGATGTCCTGGACCTCCGCGCGGACGTAGGCGCCGCCGCCGAGCGGGACCTGCACCGTCGCGCCCGTGTCGAGCGTTTCGATGGCCTCGACGGCGTCGTCGATGTCGGACTGCTCCTCGCGGTAGTCCGCGATCTCGGCTTCGAGCGCCTCGAGCTCCTGGTCGAGCGCCTGCAGTTCCTGTGAGAGCTGCTGGAGCTGCTGTTGGCCGCCACCCATCATGCTGCGGACACCTCCTCGATCTCGATCTGGGTGCGCTTGCGGTTGTGCTGGCTCCCGACCGTCGTGTAGATGCGTTCGCGGGCGAGGTCTTCGTTCTCCGCCTCGACCTCCTTCGTGAACGGCTGGTAGTCGCCTCGGCTCTGGAACCGTCCACTCACCGTGTAGGTACTCATGTTCTCCGATCCGGCAGGGAGAGGGAAGTATCTTCCTAAAAAGCGAGGAACTGTCTCCGCGGCCAAATCGCCCTCGCTCGGCTCGTTGGCCCCGAATTCGGCCGATTCGGGCGGCTCCGTCGAACCGATCTACCCGGTCAGGTCCATCCGCCCGAACCGGAGGGCGGCGAGCGCGACGAGCGCGAGCGTCGCCGCGAGCAACGCCCCCGCGCCGACGAGGTCGTACTCGGCGTTGACGAGGATCGCGGAGGGGTCGTAGTGGGCGGTCGGGCTGACCGCCCCGGTCCGGTCGTACTCGGTGCTCGCCGCCAGCGACTCGAACATGAACAGCGCGAACAGGCCGCCGAGCGCGATACGCTGGGCGACGCCCTCGCGTGAGGCGAGCGTCGACACGGCGATCCCGAACGCGAGACAGCACAGGTGATACGGCACCGCGAGCGCGTGGACGGCGACGAGTCGCTCGACCGCGATCGTCTCGCCCACGGCGAGCACGCCGACGTAGGCGACGACCGGGAGGACGGCGTTCAACAGGAGCACGAGCGGCCAGAGGCCGAGGAACCGACCGATCACGACGTCGCGGCGCGGCACGGACGCCGACAGCGTGAGGTCCATCCGCCCGGAGGCGACGTCGCCCGCGATCGTCCCGCCGCCCAGGTACGCGAGGTAGAGCCCGACCAACAGCAGCCACGCGAACTGGTAGAACTCCACCGCGAGGAACCCCTCGATGCTGGAGATGGCGATGATCCCGAACGCCTCGCGGAACGCCGGCGGGAGCGCCTCCACGTACGCGTCGAGGTCGATCCCGGCGGTCGACAGCGAGGGAAAGAAGGCCAGAAACAACAGGAGGAACGCCGACAGCAACCCGGTCAGAACGGCCGCGCCGCGGGCGCGGCCGGCCGCCTCGTACCGCGCGATCGCCAGCCACGGCGCCGGGCGCTCGCTCATCGCTCGCCTCCGTCGGCCGTCGTCGCCTCGCGCCCCCGGTTCGCGTCGGCCGCGCCCGGCGCCGGCACGTCGCCGTCGTAGAACGTCATGAACGCCTCCTCCAGCGGCGCGTCGACCACCTCCAGGTCGCGGACGGTGAAGCGGTCGAGCAGGTCGATGAGGCCGTCGTACTCGCCGGTCCACGTGAACGAGACGGACTCGCCGACCCGGAGGTTCATCGCGCCGCGGACCTCGAACGCCTCGCGCTCGACCTCCTCGGCGACGCGGACGCGGACCTGCTTACCGCCCCGCGCCCGGAGGTCCTCGACCGACTCGACCGCGGCGAGGCGTCCCTCGCGGAGCACCCCCACGCGGTCACAGAGCGCGGCCACCTCGCCGAGGACGTGCGAGGAGAGGAGCACGCTCGCGCCGTCGACGACGCGCTCGCGGACGAGCGCGGCGAACTCCTCCTGCAGGAGCGGGTCGAGCCCGGAGGTCGGCTCGTCGAGCAGCAGCAGGTCCGGGTCGTGCATGAACGCGGCCACTAACGCCACCTTCTGTCGGTTCCCCCGCGAGAGGTCGGCGATCCGGCGGGACTCGTCGAGTCCGAACCGCCCGACGAGGGCGTCGCGGCTCGACTCGCCGCGAAGCGCCGCCTGGTGGTCGAGGAACGCCGCCGCGGTGCGGTCGCGGTCGAGTCCGGGGTCACCGGGAAGATAGCCGATCCGCTCGCGGGCGCGGCGCGACTCGACCGGATCGGCCGCGTCGTGACCGAGTAGCGTCGCGCCGCCGCTCGTCGGCGAGAGGAACCCGAGGAGGGTGCGGATCGCGGTCGTCTTTCCCGCGCCGTTCGGCCCGAGGAATCCGAACACCTCGCCGTCTTCGACGGTGAACGAGACGTCCTCGATACCGCGGACGTCGCCGTAGTACTTCGTGAGAGCGCGGCACTCGATGGCGGGCATACCGCCCGCAACTCGCCGTCAGTTCTTAAAAGAGCGGGGAGACGGGAGGAGGAGCCCCGATCCGGTCGGTTCGCGACGAGGCCGGGTTAGTCGATGAACCCGAGCGTCTCCTCGATCCGACCCAGTTCGGGGCCGGTGGTGTCCTCGCCGACGACGTACCCCTCGTCGGTGGCGACGAGGCCGGAGCCGACGAGCGGCGCGCCGTAGTTGACCGTGCCGAGGTCGGCGCGGACGTCGAGCGCCTCCTCGACGGCCTGCAGCTCCGACTCGGTCGACTTGGGGTGACAGAGCACGCCCGCGTTGTTCGCGACCGCGGCGGTGCCGACGGTGCGGACGTCGCCGAGGTCGCCGCGCGTCACCGGGACGCCCAGCGTCTCTCTGATCGTCACGATCGACTCGCGCGGCAGGTCCGGGTGCACATAGGCGCCGTAGTCGTTCGCGAGGACGACGTTCCCGGCCGCGTTGATCTCGCCGGGGAGCTCGCCCACCTCGCAGTCGGCGGCCTCGGCGATCCGCGACTTCTCCCGTTCGGTCGCCCGCGAAGAGACGAGCACGCCGTTCTCGGTGCCCGTCGCGAGGGAGCCGACGGTGTTGGCGCCGCCGATCGTCGTGAGGACGGGCTCCGCGCCCAGTTCCTCGCCGAGCGCGTCGGCGAGCTCCTCCTCGACGTCCGGTCGGACCAACAGGAGGTCGTCGATCGCGCGGGCGAACACGCCCACGTACGACGAGCCGGTGAATGTCGCCCGTAACACGTTACTCGGCGTACTCGGCTTCGACGACGGGCTCGCCGTCCTCGACGAACCGGGCCGCGCGGACGCGGAGCTTGCTCGGCGGGTGCTCGCGCCCGTTCGCCCAGACCGCCTCGTTGATCGAGGTGTCGAGGACGACGTCCGCCTCGTCGACGGAGAAGTGCTGCGCGAGGTGCTCGCGGACGATCCGCATCGCGAAGTCGGCGCGCTCCTGTACCGGCTTGTCGTTGGCGTCGCGGAGCGGGACGGTGACGACCCGCTCCTCGAAGTCGCTGGTGCTCATTTATTCGTCCAGGTCGTTCCGGCGCCAGTTGCGCCGCTTGGGGTTTCGCGTCACGTTCATGTCCGTCTTCATCATGACCCACGCGGGGACGCGGGTGTTCTGGCGCTCCGCCTTCGCCAGACGCTTCTTTTGAGCCTTCGATTTGTCTCCCATAGTAGCCCACAGTTCCCGCGGGGCGCATAAAACCCCTTCCATACCGCGTCGCTCGCGGCGTCGGACGCCCCGCCACGCGGCGCGTCGCGCCCGGTCAGAACGGCCGCTCGGCGAGGCCGCGATAGATCCGATAACACCGGTCGAGAACGTCGATCCCGACGCTCTCGGTGTCGGTGTGCGCCTCGCCCGGCTCGGAGGCGCCGCAGACGAGGCAGTCCGTTCCGGCCTGGGCGAGCCAACCGGCGTCGGTCGCGTGCGGCTTGGTGACGTGCTCGGGGCGGTCGAGCCCCAGTCCGTCGTGAACGTCGCGGGCGACCGCGAGCGCCGCGTCCGCGAACGCGTCGTCGCCGCAGGCCATCGGCGGGAGGTCCTGCTCGACCTCCCACTCGACGCCGTCGACCGCCTCGGCGGCGCGGCCCACGTCGGCGCGGTCGCCCGGCACCGTCCGCTCGTCGACCGTCACCGTGCAGCGCTCCGGGATCACGTTCCACGTCTCGCCGCCGTCGATGATCGTGACCGCGAGCGAGCCCGAGACGGTCTCGCCGAACACGGTGGCCTCGGGCGCGTCGAGGCCGCGGACGACGTCGATCGCGTCGCTCGCTCGGTAGATCGCGTTCTCGCCGCGCTCGGGTTCGGAGGCGTGCGCGGCCGTCCCGTGCGCGACGAGCGTGGAGGCGCGCCGTCCCCGGTGGGCGACGACCACGTCGGTGACCCCCGGTTTCGAGTAGTCCGTCGAGCCCTCCGCGACGAGGGCGCGCTCGGGGGCGAACCCCGCCTCGACGGCGTGACGCGCTCCGGTCCCGCCGACCTCCTCGCCGACGAACGAGGCGAACGCGAGCTCTCGGGCCGCCGGCGGCTCGGCGTCCCGGAACGCGAGCATGCAGGCCGCCACCGCGCCCTTCATGTCCGCCGCGCCGCGACCGTAGATCCGGCCGTCACGGCGCTCGACGACGTACTCGCCCGAGATCCCCTCCCCGGTCGTCTGTCCCTCCGCCGGCGGGACCACGTCGTGGTGGCCGACCAGAGCGAGGGCGTCGGCGTCGTAGTCGTTCGTCTCGCCCCTGTGGGCGAGCACGTTACCGACGGCGTCTCGCTCGACGCGCGCGTCCGTCTCCGCGCGGAGCCACGCCTCGACGGCGTCGCCGGCGGCGGTCTCGTCCTCGTGGGAGGGGATCGCGACCAGCTCCTCGGTCAAGTCCGCGAGTTCGTCCATGCGCCCGTCTCGACGGTGCGGCGAATGAAGGTGGCGGTGACGGGCGCGGGAGAGCCCCGACCTGTCCCGCCTACTCGTCGACGGTCCTGTCCCGCCTACTCGTCGAGGAGCCGCTGGGCGATGGTGTTCCGTAGGACCTCGCTGGTCCCCTCGTATATCTCGGAGAGCTTCGCGTCGCGGTAGAACCGCTCGGCGGGGAAGTCCTTCGTGTAGCCGTAGCCGCCGTGGATCTGGATCCCCTCGTTGGCGACCTCGCGGGCGATCTCGGAGGCGTACAGCTTCGCCTGCGCGGCCTCCTTGACGTACGGCTCCTCGCGCATCTTCAGGTCGGCCGCCTCGTGCATCAGCAGCTCCGCCGCCCGGGACTTCGTGTCCATGTCGGCGAGCTTGTGCTGGATGGCCTGGAAGTCCGAGATGGGCCGATCGAACTGCTCTCGTTCCTGCGCGTACGATCTCGCCTCGTCGAGGGCGGCCCGCGCGATGCCGACCGAGCGCGCCGCGATGGTGATCCGCCCGCCGTTCAGCGTCTTCAGCGCCTGCAGGAACCCCTCGCCTTCCTCGCCGAGCCGGCGGTCCTCGGGGATCCACATGTCGTCGAAGCGGAGCTCGGCCGTCGGACACCCCTTGTCGCCGAGCTTGTCCTCCGTTCCCTCAACGACGAACCCGTCGTCCTCCGCGGGACGGACGACGAACGAGGAGATCCCCTTTCGCCCCGCGTCGGGGTCCGTCTTCGCGAACAGCACGACCGTGTCGGCGACGGAGCCGTTCGAGATCCAGAGCTTCCCGCCGTCGATCGCGTAGCCGTCGCCGTCGCGCTCCGCGGCGACGCCGCTCCGCTCCGGTGCGTCTCCCGCCTCGCGCGCCGCGGTCGTCGACATAGCGGGAACGTCCGACCCGGCCTGGGCCTCCGAGAGCGCGAACGCGCCGATCTCCTCGCCGGTGTTGAGCGCGGTGAGGTACTCCTCCTTCTGTCGCTCGTCGCCGAACTCGTACAACATGTTGCCCGCGAGGGAGGTGTGAGCGGCGACGACGGTGCCGAGTCCGCCGGAGCCCCGCGAGATCTCCGCGAGGCCGATCGCGTAGCTGTGGTAGTCGAGCCCGGCGCCCTCGTACTCGACGGGGAACGGCATCCCCAGGAGTCCGAGGTCGGCCATCTCGTCGACCAGGTCGGCCGGGAACGCGTCTGTCTCGTCGATCTCGGCGGCTCGGGGGACGACCTCCTCGTCGACGAACTCCGCGACCGTGTCGCGGATCTGACGCTGTTCCTCGGAGAGCGCGAAGTCCATGTCATCCCCTTCCCCCGAGGACGCTTAGCCGTTTCCACACGGTTGTACACGCCCGCGGCGTTGGCGCGTTCCACGAGGCTTTTTATGCGTTGTGCCGTTAGAGTCACCAACTGAATGAGCGGACGAGAACACGGTCCCGTCGAGCCCGACCTCTCCTGGTGTCACGAGGCGGTGCAAGGCGTCTCCCGGACCTTCGCGCTGACCGTCGACGTGTTGGAGGAGCCGATGGCCTCGCAGATCTGCGTGGGGTACCTCCTCTGTCGCGTCGCCGACACCGTCGAGGACGCCGGGCACATCCCTCCCGAGACGCAGAGCGACGTGCTGCGGACGTACCGACGCGCGATCGACCCGGACGACGACACCGACATCGCGGCGTTCCGCGACGCGGTCGACAAGTGGCTCCCGGCGCCCACCGAGCGCGACGAGGACTGGGAGGTCGTCGCCGAGGCGCCGACGATCGTGGCGACGTTCGAGGACCTCGACCCCGAGGCCCGCGAGGCCATCGTCCCGCCCGTGTTGGAGATGGTCGACGGGATGGCGATGTTCGTCGACCGCCACGCAACCGCCGGCGGGCTCCGCATCGACGACCGCGACGAGTTAGAGCAGTACTGCTACTACGCCGCCGGCACCGTCGGCAACCTCATCACGAACCTCCTCACCCGCGGCGACGTCGGGGAGGACCGGGCCCGGCGGCTGCGGGCCACCGCCGAGGAGTTCGGCCTCCTCCTCCAGCTCGTGAACGTCTCGAAGGACGTGTACGACGACTACACCGAGGAGAACAACGTCTACCTCCCCGCCGAGTGGCTGGCCGACGAGGGGGTCGACCAGGAGCGGGTCGTCCACCCCGAGAACCGCGAGTCCTCCGCCCGGGTCGTCGACCGGACCGCCGAGTACGCCTGGTCGTTCCTCGACGACGCACAGGCGTACCTGGAGACGATGCCGCTCTCGAACGGGAACACCATGGAGGCGTGGACCGTCCCCTACCTGCTCGCCGTCGGCACCCTCCGCGAGCTCAAGTCGCGGCCCGAGGACGCGCTCACCGAGACCGGCGTGAAGATCTCCAGAGAGGAGGTGTTCGCGGTGATGGCCGTCGCCGGCGACGTGGGGCGCGACTCGCTCGCCGACCTCCGGCGGACGATCGCTCGGACGCCGTTCCACCGGGCGATGGGACCGGCCGACTGAGCGGTTCGCCCCTCCCGGGCGCGTCGTTCTTCCCTCGTCGTTCTTCCCTCGTCGCTTGTCCCTCCGTCTCACAGCCGCGCCCGCGCCCGCGACACCGCCTGCACGCTGACGTCGATCGTCTCCGCGAGCGCCTCCGCCGCGCTCAACAGCCACTCTGCGCGTTCGATCCGCGAGTCGAGGTCGCCGGGGCCGATCCGGTACGCCTCCACGAGCTCCTCGACGGTCGCGCCGCCGATCCACTCGTCGAGGATCCGGGCGGTCTTCACCGACTCCAACCACTCCTCGAAGTCGTCGGTCTCGTGCATGGCCGTGGTCAGCTCGCCCGCGTTCGCCCGGGCGAACCGGTAGATCTCGGCGCGCTCCTCGTTACCGAGGTAGGTGTCCTGCATGTCGGGGGTGTCGCAGATGACCTCGAAGACGGTGAGCGTCGTGGCGGTCGACATCCCGGCGGCGGTCCGGAGTCCGGCGACGATCCGCTCGCCGGTCTCCGGCCTGACGTACTGCTTCGAGGTGGTCTCGCCGACCGGCGTGGCGACCAGTCGGTACTCGTCGACGCCGCCGGTCTCGCGGCGGACCATCCCGGCCGCGACGAGGTCGTCGACAGCGACCGCGACGGCGTCCGCGAGGCCGCCGGCGCCGGCCTCCCGGGCGTAGAAGGTGCCCTCGAACACGCCGAGGATCTCCTCCTCCGTCTCGGCGAAGCCCGTTGCGACCGCGGAGAGGACGTGCGTCCGGAGCGACGCGGGGTCCGCGAGCGTCGACTCGACGCCCTCGGGCTCGCCCTCCACGTAGCGCTCGACGAGCTCGGCCTCGGTGTCGGCGTCGCCCACGAGAACCGCCTCGCCGTGCGGGTCGAGCCCGGGACGGCCAGCGCGGCCGCACATCTGGTGGACCTCCAGCGTCGGGAGCCACTCCATCGCCGACCCGGCGTAGCGCTTCTGGTCGCGGACGACGACGCGGCGCGCGGGGACGTTGACACCGGCGGCGAGCGTCGGCGTCGCGCAGATGCAGGCCACGTCGCGGTCGCGGAACGCTCTCTCGACGACCGAGCGGTGTCCGGAGCGGAGCCCGGCGTGGTGGAACGCCACGCCCGACCGGAGGCAGTCGGCGAGCTGTCGCCCGGTGACGGTCCCGTCGACGTCGGCGACCTCGTCTGCGGCCGCCATCGCGGCCGACTCGACCGCCATCTCCTCGGCGAGCCCGTCCTCGGCGAGCCGCTCCGCCAGCGCGACCGCCTCGGTTCGCGACCGGACGAACGCGAGACACTGGCCGCCGTCGGCGACCGTGTCCGCGACGAGCGCGGCCGTGACCTCGCTGTCGTCGGGTCCGTCGTCCCCGCCGTTTGCACCCCCCTGTTCATCCTCGACCGCGACGTCGATCGCCGTCCCGTCGTCGAACGCGACGTGCCCCCCGACGGCGACGCCGGTCCGGAGGTCGACGGGGCGCCAGTCGGACTCGACGAGCGTCGCGTCCAGCCAGTCCGCGATCGCCTCGGGGTTGTCGACGGTGGCCGAGAGCGCGACGACCTGGACCGCGGGGTTGCGGCGGCGGAGGGTCGCGAGCGTCACCTCCAGCGTCGGGCCGCGCCGCTCCGCACCGAGGAGGTGGACCTCGTCGACGACGACGCAGGCGAGCTCGTCGACCCAGGCGGCGCCGTTGCGGATCGCCGAGTCCACCTTCTCGCTGGTGGCGACGACGACGTCGTTGCCCGCGAGCGCCTCGCCGGTGGCGTCGAAGTCGCCGGTGGAGATCCCCACGTCCACGTCGGGGAGCGCGGCGAACGTCTCGTACTTCTCGCGGGCGAGCGCCCGGAGCGGGCACACGTACAGCCCGGGGCCGTCCGCGGTCAACAGCCCCAACTCGGCGACGAACGTCTTACCGGAGGCGGTGGGGATCGCGGCGACCACGTTCTCGCCCTCGCAGACGCCGGCGTCGACGGCGGCCGCCTGCGGCGGGTACAGCTCGCGGATTCCCAGACCGGCGAAGTGGTCGACGTACGGCTCGGCGAGCGGGAGGTCGCGGACGCGCATTCGGTCGTCGGTTCGGCGGGCCCGTATTTAAACAGTCGGCGGGAGAGGGTCGCGGTAGGTCTCGAGAGAAGGCTCAGGTCCGATCCGTCAGTCGTCGCCGTCGAACTCCTGGAACAGCTTCTCGAAGTCGTCGTCGTCCTCGGTCGCCGCCTCGAGGGCCTGATCCGCCCGTGACCTGAGTTCGGCGATGCGGTCGGTGAGGTCCTGGTACTCGTCGCTGTCGGCGAGTTCGGTGGCGCTCTTTTCGGACTCCAGCATCGCCTTCTTCGACGTCAGCGCGAACAGCTCCTGCAGCTCCGTGTCGTACTCCCCGCGTCGCAACAGTCCCTCGACCGTGTCCCGAAGGGTGTCGCTCGTGACCGGCTTCACGAGGTAGTCGTCGAACCCCATCTTCAGGATGTCGAAGTCGGGTTCGACGGCGGTGACCATCGCGACCCGGCAGTCGACGCCGCGCTCGCGGACCGCGGACAGCACCTCGTCGCCGGAGAGCCCGGGCATCCGCCTGTCGAGAAGTATCGCGGCGACCTCGTCGTCGACCTCCTCGATCCGCTCCAGCGCCTCCTGTCCGCCGTACGCGGTCAGAACACGATACTCGTCGCCGAGCCACGCGGCGTACAGGTCGGCCAGATCGGGTTCGTCCTCGACCACGAGGACCAGCGGCGGTTGCTCACTCATAGATTCTCGGAGCGACGACGTGTTCGCTCACACGTTTCGTCTCGACGCGGACTATATTAAAATACCTCTTCGGTCCGATTTTCCCACTCCCGGACGGCCTCAGGTCGTCGAGAGCGAGCGGCGTCGGGAGCGGACGCGCGTCACTCGTCCGGGCTGTAGTTCGGCGCCTCGTCGGTGATCATCACGTCGTGCGGGTGTCCCTCGGTCTGCCCGGCGCTGGAGACGCGGACGAACTCGGCGCGCTCGTGCAGCTCTGGGATCGTCTCCGCCCCGACGTACCCCATGCCGGAGCACATGCCGCCCGTGAGCTGGTGGAGCTCGGAGGCCAGGCTCCCCTTGTAGGGGGTCGCGGCCTCGACGCCCTCGGGGACGAACTCCTCGTCTTCGTCTTCCTCCTTGAGGTATCGGTCGCCGCCGCCGGACTTCATCGCGCCGACCGAGCCCATCCCGCGGTACTGCTTGTACTTCTTCCCCTGCATCGTGATGACGCGGCCGGGCGCCTCGTCGGTGCCGGCGAAGTACGAGCCGAGCATCACCGCGTTCGCGCCCGCGGCGAGCGCCTTGATGGCGTCACCGGAGTAGCGGATCCCGCCGTCGGCGATCACGGGAACGCCGTGTTCGGACGCGACGTCTGCGACCTCCGACACGGCGGTCATCTGCGGCATCCCCGCGCCGCTCACGACGCGCGTGGTACAGATCGACCCGGGGCCGATCCCGACCTTCAGGCCGTCGGCGAAGTCGACGGCGGCCTCGGCGGCCTCCCGCGTGCCGACGTTGCCGACGACGACGTCGGCGTCGACGGTCTCTTTGATCGCCCGCGCCGAGTCGAGCACGTTGAGGTTGTGGGCGTGGGCGCAGTCGATGAAGATCACGTCGACCTCGGCCTCGTCGGCCGCGACGGCGCGCTCTTCCTCGAACGGTCCGACGGCGACGCCCGCGAGCAGGCGCCCCCGATCGTCGCGGGCCGCGTCCTCGTGTTCGCGCCGCTGGAGGATGCCCTGCATCGTGACGAGCCCGACGAGCCGGTCGTCGCCGTCGACGATGGGGACGCGCTCGATCTTGTGGTCGTACATCAGCTCGAGCGCCCCGCGGGCGTCGACCTCCTCCGACGCGGTGATGACCTCGTCGGTCATCGCCTCGCGGACGGCGTCGTCCTCGCCGACCTCGAGGTACGGGCGGATGTCGGTGCCGGAGATGATACCGAGGACCACGTCGTCCCCGTCGACGACCGGGGCGCCGGAGACGCCCTCGCGCTCCATCAGCACGTCGGCCTCGCGGACCGTGTCGTCGGGCGAGACCGTCACGACGTCCTCGCGACGGATGACGAGCTCGTGGGCGCGCTTCACGCGCTCGACTTCGGCGGCCGTCTCCTCGACGGTCATGTTTCGGTGGAGGACGCCGAGGCCGCCCTCGCGAGCCATCGCGATCGCCAGGTCGCTCTCGGTGACGGTGTCCATCGCCGCCGAGAGGACCGGAACGGTGAGTTCGACGTGCTTCGAGACGCGCGCGGAGAGGTCGGCGTCGTCGGGCTCCACGCGGCTCTCCTTGGGTCGGAGGAGCACGTCGTCGAACGTCAGCGCTTCCGGCACGTCGAGTTTCGCCGAGAATCGACCGGAGTTGGTCTCCATATAAACCGTCGTGAGTGGCCGATAAAAAGCGTTGCGAGTCAGCACGGACGTGCACGTCGTTCTCATCCATATCCACGTTATATGCATTATCGTGGATCTTCGATGGGCGACGGCGGAGAACGGCCGCCGACGCGAGTGGCCGTCGGGGCAGATCGCCGGACCTGACCTGCAGATCGCTGGACAGTAACGAGAGATCGTCGGCCGAACGCGCGTACCGGTGTCGGATCTGCGATCGAACTCCGCGGCTGCGTGACGACTCTTCGAGTCGTGCGGACAGGTCTCACACAACCTTTAACGCGACCGAAACACGTATATTGGGTATGGACTCCGACAGTCCCGCGAATATGCGCACCGCCGGCCAGCCGATCCGCGACCTCGGCGCCTCCTTTACAGCCGGCACGCCGCGCAAATTCGCCACATGGACTCGTCGGAGCTTTGACGGCTTCGACTCCGCACGCCGGGTCCTCGGCTATCGTGGGTCGTCCGCTTCCCGCCGTCCACCCGTCGGTCAGGGTCATCGCCCCTGAATGAGCGTCTCACGTCACCCGATAGCGCTGCGTCTGGAGCGACAGGTGGGCAGCGCGACGAAGCTGCTCGCGACCGTCATGGTGCTGCCGCTGATCGACGGCATCTTCCCGGCGTTGGTCGTCGCGGGCGTGCTGTCGACGGCGACCGGCGTCGTCGAGACCGGGATCCTCATCTTCGGAGGGTCGGCCACCGCGGCCGTGATCCTCGCCGAGATGGACGGCAGCCGCCGGGAGATGGCGACCTCCGTGCTGCTGATCGGCGCGGTGATCGTCCCGCTCGCGGCGCTGGAGGCGGCGTTCGCCCCCACGTTCCGCGGATTCCTGAACCTCCCCGTCTTCGAGCGCTTCGCCGGACTGGTGATCCTCACGATCGCCGCCAAGACCGCGAGCTCGGAGATCGGCGAGTACCTCCCGAGTCCGGGTATCATCATCTCGCTCGGGCTCGTCGCGAGCTTCGAACCCGCCGGATTCGCCGTCGAGACCTCGCCGGAGTACGTGCTCGCCGGCGCCGCAGCGGCCGGCGTCGGCGTCGCGTTCGCGCTGTCGATCGCGCTGCTGTCGCCGCACCTCCGCGGCCGGGTCGACATCGACCGCTTCCGGTTCGGCTCCGCGGTCGCGCTCGGCGTGCTCGCGCTTCCGATCCTGCTCGGTCCGTTCGATCTGATGCAGACCGACGCGCCCGTTGCGCTGGCCGTGCTCGCCGTCACGACGCTGTTCGCGTACGACCCGAACGCGGGTCCGGCCGCGGGGGCCGACGACGACGCGCCGGGCGACGGTCCCGACGGCGACGATGGCGATGGGGTCGACGACGACGACGGCGACGGGGACCACCCGGTCGGCGAGGAGTCGGACGGAGCGACCCCGACTGACCCGCCGCTCGACGCCCCGCCAAGCCCGCCCGGTCCCGTCGTCGACGACGACGTGGCGGTGCTGGCCAACGGCGGCGACGGCGATCCGGCGGACGGCGCTTCCGACCCGTTCGAGGACGACGACTCCCGGGCGCCCTGGCTCTGACCGACGCTGGTGACCCGCGTGAGCCTTACGTTCGGGGACGGTCCCGCCCCGGTGTCGCCGGTGTTTTGGTGTTCCGTCGTCTACGCGGCGTATGTCAAACCGCGTCGTGCAGGGGCGGATGGTGACGCCCGAAACGCTCGCCGAGCTGGTCGAGGGCGACTCCGTTCTCGAAGCCGAGTCGATCGCCGACGCCGACCGCGACTGTCCGGAGTGCGGCGGCGACGTCATCACGGTCGGCTATATGCCGAGCGTCACCGAGTTCGTTACCGGATACAAGTGCCAGGAGTGCGACTGGAGCGACGACGACCGCTAAGCCGAGGCGCCGGCCGCGACGGCCGAGTGTCACCAGTCTCGGTGCCCCGCGCGTGGCCGCTACATCCCTCGATCGCTCGCGATCGAAACCCCTTTATCCGCGTTTCGGCAACGAACTGATGCGAGATCACGCGGGGCTGTGGCCAAGCCAGGCATGGCGACTGACTCCAGAGGCCCGCGCCCGGGACGACACTCCAGACTGATATACCGAGCGGGCGACTGATCATCGCTCGCGTTGACGACCCTCTGGAGTTCCGAGGCGCACCGGAGATATCAGTCGATCGGGGGTTCAAATCCCTCCGGCCCCATAGCGGTCTTCACTCTAACGTATCACTTCTTAGTAATAGGTATTCGACTAAAAACAGGTCCGCGACCGGAGGTGTTCTCGCGTGAGCCTCGGTCACTCGGGCTCGTTCACCGCCGAGAAGGACCGCGAGTTCTTCTGTGACACCTGCGGAGCACGCTGCACCCGGAGCATCAACGGTGACCTCGAGTACGGTCACCTCATCGGGTGCCCGGACCGGCCGGAGGCGTTCTCTTTCGGCACCTCCGACCACGTTCGGAAGTACAGTCCAGAGGACGACGCCAACGACGGGGGTGCATCCGCGTGACTGACGACGATCTCGGTCACGCGAGTACCGTCGCCGAACAGCTCCGGCTCGCTGAGGAGAACGGTAACCTCCCCGAGGAGCTCGAAGACGAGGAGGACGATCAGGAGAACAGCGAGGAGTACTGGCTGGTCTACCTCTACGACTTCGACGACCACGGCGAAATGGTGTGGACGCCGGTCGGCCTCGTCGAGGACCGCGAGACGTGGATCGACTGGTGGGAACAGGTAATCAACGGCGAGATCGACCTCCCCGACTGGTATGACGGCTGGTGGTGTGCGGATCGACCGGTCTCCGTAGGCCTACCGCGAGGTGATCAAAATGGCGGGTAGCCAGCAGAACCCCAGCTCGACGGCGCCGGGCGCCGGTCACGTCGGCCCGATCCTGTCCGCGCGCTGTACCGGGTGCGGGAAGACCTCGGAGAAGCGCACGACGGAGATCGTCGGCGAGCTGTCGAACGGGAGTTTTCAGCACGTCTGTCACACCTGCCGGCTGGTCACCTGGTGGAACGTCCTTCGCGTCCTCGAGGACGACCAGGACGACGACGAGCCCGAGCTCGTCACGGACGGCGGAGTCGATCAAGACGACGGAGAGATCGATCGCGGGAATCACGTCGCGCTCGTCTCCGGGGGCATGGACTCGGCGGTCGCGGCGCACGTCGCCGTTCGCTGGGGGCCTGCCGACCTCCTCGTCTACCTCGACACCGGAACCGGCCTCGACGCCAACCGCGAGTACGTTGAACAGTTTGCTGAAACCCTCGGCGTGCAGCTCTGGACGCTCCGGACGCAGGAGTGCTTTGAGGAGCGCGTCGAAACCGACGGCTTCCCCGGACCGGCCGAACACGGGCGGATGTACCGGAAGCTCAAGGAGCGACAGATCGGCCGGCTCGCGACGTTCTCCGGTGGCCGCGGTAACTCCTCAGACCTGCACCTGTGGACCGGCGTCCGGCGTCAGGAGTCGAAGCGTCGGATGTCGAACGTGACGCCGGAACAGGACGGTCCGCGGTGGACGTGGCACGCGCCGATCCACGACTGGAGTAAGGCCGACTGCCGCGAGTACGTCGACCGGTTCGACCTCCCGCGAAACGACCTGTGGGACGATCTCGGCCGGTCGGGTGACTGCTTCTGTGGTTGCTTCGGGTCGCCGGAGGAGAAGATCGACCTCGAAGCCGCCGGCCACGACGATCACGCTGATTGGCTTCGGAACCTCGAACGCACCGCCGACGCCGAGGACGAACGCGGCCGGTGGGCGTGGGGCGCTCTCACCGACGCCGAGGCGCGCGCCGAGCGCGTCGATGCCGGTCAGATGACGCTCTGTTCAACCTGCGGCGTTCGTCCGGACGGTGGTCGACATGAGTGATGGATCCGGAGACGAAGCCGATCGCCTCCATGGAGAGTGGAACGAGACGGGAACCCGTCGCTGGTGTGTCGACTGCGGGATCTGGGTACGCCTCGACGACTGGCAAGAGCACAAGCGCGAGCTCGCGAAGGCCGTCACCGATGGCGGTCGCGATCGATCCTCCGACGAAGACGATCGCGACGACCTCGACGTCGAGGAAGTTCGGGATGTCGTTGAGGACCCACTGTTCTGGCTCGGCGCGTTCGTTCCAGGAGAGCCTCACACCGACGAAGGAGGTCGATCCGCGTGAGCATCGACGCTCCGTCGACTCTCGACGCGTCGATCGGCTCGCTGCCCGAACCCCGCCTCGAGGACCGACACGGTCCCGAGCCCGTCGCCCACGGCGCCGCGGTTCAGGCTGTTTTCAACGACGTCGACAGGGAGCTTTCGGTTTACTCTGCCGTTCACCAGCTGTGGTACGAGGTCGTCGGCGACCGCGACGAGGAGCCGGGGATCGTCGCCGAGCTCGACGAGCGCGATCACGAGTGGCTCGACGCGCTGACCTCCGGCCGCGATTGGGTCGTGCAGCTCACCTCGAGCCGCTGGAAGGCCGGAACCGGGACCGGCGACGACTACTCCGCGTACTACAAGTACGACCTCACGCTCCGCGAGCGCGACGAGGACGGAGACCTGTATAAGACCGGTCGAGCGTGTTCGCTCCGAGTCCTCCCGCAGTTCGGGGATCTCAACTACAAGGACGGGAGCGATCTCACCCTCCAGTACGGAGAGGGCTCACTGGTCCGCTGTTCCACGACGTGGGCGGACGAGGCCGAAGAGGTCGAGGGACGGATGTTCGATCTCCTCGAGGCCGCCCTCGACGTCGATCGCGGTCGCCTCCTCGCGGACCGCGACCAGGAGTCCCGGCGGATCCAGAAGGCCGAGGCGCACCACCGGTTCGATATCGGCTGGAAGCGCCAGGTCGTCGAGACGCTCGACCGAACTCGGGAGTTGATCGCATACGGCGGCATGTCGGAGATCGACGCTCACCAGAAGCGCCAGCGCGAGGGATACCTGGAGGCGCTCGTCGACGCGGATCGGTGGCACCTCCTCGGATTCGAGCGAACGCGCTTCGATATCGAGTTGAAGTGCTACCAGGCCGCCGGGTGGGCGGAGATCCCACGCGAGGACCCGGCGCACCACCCGAAGCTCGAGGCGTCGTTCGCCGGCGTCGACGGCGACGGCGCGCTCCCGCACGTCGACGACTGGGGAGAAGTCATGTCGACGCTCCGTACCGTCGTCTCCTCACACCTCGACTGGTCCGGTGTCGGTCGCGAGGAGCTCGTGGCCGACGACTTCCAGGACGGTCCGGGCCTCCCTGAGTACCGGTACCCGCATCCGGCCGGCCGTCGAGAACAGCTCCGCGAGCGCTTCGAGGCCGTCTCGACCGAGGTGTACCGCGAGGCGCTGAAAGCGAACACGCAGGCCGTGTACGACATCCTCCAGGTCGTCGCCACCGAGAGCGGTGCGTCGTACGACACGCTCGAGGAGCGAACGGGTCTCGCCCGGTCGACGATCCGGTACCACGTCTCCCGGCTCACGGAGATCGGCGTCGTCGACAAGGTCTCGAATCCCGTCCTGGTCGTGTTCCCGAGCCTCGCCGCCCTGGAGGCCTCGAAAGAGATCCTCCGAACGATCTACCCGGACGACCAGGTCGACGACATGATGGAACGCGCCGAGGAGCGGCGAGAGCGTCGCGAGGAGCGCGACGATCCGAGCGCCGTCGGTGACGGTGACCAGGACGACAACCAGGAGGACGACGCCGGCGACGGAGATCGCGGTCGCAGCTCCGAGTGGGAGTACTTCGAGGACCTCCGTCTCGAGGCGCACCAGCTGGCGAACGCGCTCGAGAAGGAGTACCTCGACGGTGACGAGGTCCGAGTGAGGACGGATCGCCGCTCCTGGGTCGAGTAGCCCGTCGCGAGGAGCGACGTTCGACGCGGTCGACAGCGGCGCCTCCGGCTTTTTTCTCGGTCTTAACCAACATTCTCTCGACCGAGACCCATCTGATGTTGGTTAACGGGCGCGCGTCGACGCCTCCGAGCGGCGAGCGATCGCTTACTGTTTGATTCCATATAGTTGTGGGCTGGTTGTAGAAACATAATGAATCCTCATGTAAAACGCGCAAACGGGTGTTTCCAACGGGTGTTCGTCCCGAGATCGACCGTATCAGCGGTTGCGGTGCGTGGGTAGGTTAGCAGGGGACCCTACGGGTGTAGCCCCTAAGGGGGGAGACAATAACGGCCGGAGCCAGAACGGCTCCGGCCTACCGCCACGCACCGCTCCGCACGTGGAAAGTACGAGACAGACGTAGAACGCCCTCTCCCTGGAGAGAACGCGGTGTACGGTGGGGCGGGACCCCGAGAAGGTGGCTTGTCAGATACCCTTACGACGCCGACAGAGACTCCTCGACGAGCCGCCGGAACAGTCGCCGCGCCGGACCGGTCGCGACGTCGACGAGCTCTCCGAACGCGAGCGCCAGGTGGTCGCGGATCACTCCGGGAGCCGGATCGAACCATCCGAGCGCGAGCCCGGCCGCGAGGAACACGAGCGTCGCCGTCGTGTACGCCACGAACGCCGCTCCCGCGCTCGCCGCACGCGCCCCTACCGAACGGGCGCGGAGAAGATAGAACGCCACCAGGACGCACGTCGCCGCTGCTACGGCGCCGCCCTCGAGACCGAGCCGCCGGAGGAGCTCGAGGAGGAACGACATCCGCTCAGTCGTCCCCCTGATCCTCGAGGTCGAGCTGAACCTGAGTGTCCGGCGTCGACGCCTCCTCCTGGCGGACCTGGCTCCGCTGCCGCCACCAGTAGATACCCCACGCGAGGATAACAATCGCGAGCAGCGCGCCGACCTCGGCGATCACGCCCTCGAGCGGTCCGAGAACCGACCCCGGACGGATCGCCTCCAGTGCGAGGATGGAGACGATCGTCACCGACGGGATCGTCACGTAAATCGGGACGTTCGCGTCCGTCCGCCGCTGGACCTGCCACAACCCGAGGATGGTCGCGATCGCGGCGAACGTCGCTCCGATCCCACCCGCGACCGCGTCACCGAGCGCGAACACGGTCGCCCGGTAAATCTGTGCGATAAGCGACCCCGGCGTGACGATCTCCAGCGCCGCCGCTGAGACGATCGTCGACCCGACCAGGAGGATCGCGTTCCCGCGGATCCCTCGAGTGCCACCGAAGCGCCGGCCCGCGTAGAAGAGGCCGGTTACGGAGATCCCGACTGCCGGAAGCACCAGGAGCAGCGGCGCGCTCGAGCCGCCCTCTTCCGGTGGCGCCCCGCCCGTGGCCGATCCTTCCTCGTCCATCTGGCGGATCGTGTACGTCTCCGAGGAGTCGTCCGTCGTGAACGTCACCGGCGAGTTCGCGCGGTCGGAGTCGATCTCCCGGTCCTGAGTCTCGGACCACAGAACGTACCGCTCGCCGTCCTGTGCGTCGTGGTAAGTGATGTCGATCGACGCTGAGCCGGTCGTGTTCCCCTCGCGGATTTTAAACCGCGGCTCCTCGCCGTCCTCGACGACGACCTCCGCCGCGCCGGATTCCGGCTCGACGGAGAGCGGCGAGGACTCGACGGTCATGGTCGATCCGTTGTTCGCGTCCGGCGCTCGGAGGATTTGCGTCCCGCTCGAGGAGATCTCCGCGTGCGCCGAGTCGCCCGACCAGCTCTCCTCACTCGCGTAGTGGACCCGGTCGCCGAGCTCGGTCCCGTCGACGCGGAGGCCAAACATCGTATCGTCCTGGAGCTCCGAGAGCTCGACCTCCGTCGCGAGCTCGTCGCCCTCCACCGTCGGCTCGAGGATGTCCACCTCGCCGTCGTAGGTTTTGACTTTGCGGCCGTCGGCGCGTACCTGGAGGTCGGTGTCGGCGTCGACGTCGCCGAACTCCACCTCGAGGTCGGTCCCGTCGAGCTCGTAGTCGGGCGGTGACTGCCACTCCCCGTCGTCGGTGCGGTACTCGACGTCGGAGATCTCCACCACGTCCTCGTCGAACGTGAGGACCGCGTTCGCGTCCGCGGTCTCGGCCGGATACGTGTGATTGACGTTTAACGTCTCCGTCCAACTGGTCGCCTCGACATCGACCTCTCGAGTGGTGCCGGACGCGTCGTGCGAGTATTCGAAGCCGGCTAGCGACTCCGGCCCGGTCTCCGGTGAGGACGTCGTCACGTTGACCGTGTTCGTGCCGTTCTCGAGCCAACCCTCATTACCCGCGAGCGACTCGGTCTCACCGTCCTCGAGCGTGCCGTCGTGGGTCGTCTCGTGGCCGTTGACTTCCACGACGGGATCGCGCGTCTCGGTCACCTCCGTCCACGAGACCGAGGTGTCAACCTCACCCGACGTCGAGATATCAGCCGACTGTGAGCCGTCTGATAAATCAATAGACCCGGCATCAACTGTCTCCCCGTCCTCAATCATACCGTCGTGAGAGACTGTCTCGCCGTCGATTGTTACCGACGGATCCTCTGTCACCGTCGTTTCGTCCCACGCCAGATCGTAACTCAGTCCGTCCTCCTTCCCCGAATAACTCGCATCGACCGAATTCGATCCTTCGGAGAGATCGACTGATTCGGTCACCTCCTCGTCGAGCGTTCCGTCATGGGTCACCGTTTCCGATCCCACGTCGACCTCGACGTCCTCGACGCCCGTCCGCTCGGTCCATGATAGATCGGCGTCGAGCGTTTGCGGATCTGACTCAAACTCGACCGTCGTCCCATCCGTTAGATCGATGCTCTCCGTCGAGCCCGGATCCACCGTCGTCGTGCCTCCGTCGTGCGACACATCAACCGGTTCGGGATTGTTCGTTAGCTCAAGCTCTGAGCGCTCTCCATCACCATCAATATCTTCGGTGCTGATGGCTGCTAAGTCCCTACCCGATGTCTCGTCGATTTTTAGAGTCACCTCCGACTTATCCGACACATCCATATCAATGTCCGACGCGGTTGTCGTCTCGAACGTTCCAGAATCCCCGGTTTGCGTGTCCGTCGCGACGACTTCACCGTCGATAGACAACTCCAAATCAGCGTAGTTGACCTCGTTGTTATTCTCTCCAGTCCATGTGAAGCTCAGTTCGTCGATTTCGTCAATATCACTCACATCGACCGTTTCCTCATGCGCTCCGTTGCCGTCAGCTCCAATCTCTGTTTTTTCCTCAGGAGTGATCGAAGTCGAACCACCCGACGCCTCGATGCTCACCTCCTCGTCGGTCGGGTCATGGGTGCCACCGATAGACACCGTTTCGCTCACCGTCGTGCCGGTTCCCGAGACGGTGGTCGACTCACTCGACTCGTCGAGTTCCTCCGGCGGCTCCAGGGTGATCTCCTCGTCTGACGGATCGGCGTTCCCACCGACGTCGGCGGTATCCGATCCGCCGTCGGAGATGGTCCCCGAGACTGAGTCGGAGCCGCTCGTTGTTTCTGTTCCAGTGAACTCGACCTGTCCATCGCGCGGATCGGTCGTTCCTCCGACGTCGAGCGACAGAGACTCCTCATCGGATAACACGCCGGATGTCGATGCCGATTCGGTGTTTTCCACGCCCGTCACATTGATCTCCGGCTCGGTCGTCCCGTCGAGGTCGGCGAGCTCGTACTCGTAGTTTGACCCATCTCCGGCCGAGTCTCCGCTCAGTTCGATCCCTCCGGAGAAGGTCACCGAGTTGTCAGAGAACTCCGGCACGTTGAACTTGCTGACGCCGTCGCCGGGTTCGATCGCCGACTGCCACTCTTCGCCGGACTCGTGGACTCCGTACGCCACGTCGGGTTTGTAGCCGACGCCGTCCTCGAGGACGTCGGTGTCGACGGCCACGTCGCGGCCGTCGTGGACCTCGTCGTCTGAGAGGACGATCGCCACGTCGTCGTCCTCGGAGATTACGCTCCCGTTCTCGAGGTGGTCCTCCGCGCGCTCGGGCGTCGTGACCGTGACCTCGAGCGTGTCCGCGTGGTCGCTGGCGTATACTGCGCCCTCGAGGTCGTCCGCGCGGATGGGTGCGTCTGAGTCGTCGGGGAGATCCTCGTGGACCTGTTCGTCTCCGAGCGCGACCATGCCGTCAGGTCCGCTCTGTGCCGTGGCGGGCGCGACCGCGGCGCCCACTATCAATGCCGTCATGAGCGACGCGAAGAGCGCCGCGAGTAGTAGTTTGGAACGTGTCATGTCGCACCTCGGTCGCCGCGAACAGCACCGCTAATCAGGGGGGTGGGGGGGTGGTCGCCGTAGCAGTTCAAGATACGCGCGCGTACGGAGCCGCGAAGATCCGAGCTCCGAACGGACGTATCAGCGCGTGGAGGCGTGGATCCGCGTTCCGAACCCACCCCTCGCGAGCTTTTGTTCGATCTTTTCGAGATCTCGCTCGAGCGCGAGCTCGTCGACGATCCGATCATAGCCCCACCGCCTCCAGGTCGAAATCGATCGAAACCTCCGCGTCGAGGCGCGCCTGCCCCTTCACGTTCGGCCAGGAGATCGACGCGTAGTTGTTCGTGTTCCACGCCATCGCCTCGCCCGTGTCCATCTGGTTCGTGTATTTTTTCGTCGGGATCGGACACGACTTCTCGCCCGGCAGCGACTTCCCGATCGGCGGGTCCGTCTCCGCCATCGTGACCCACCAGCGCTGTTTTGCTCTAAAGAAGTGCGTCACCTCCGAGAGAGCGTGCGCGTACGTGAACACCGAGACGCCGTTCTTACGGGCGTCTGCGAAGTCCTTAGCGAACTTCCGGATCTTCTGATACTCGTCGTGTTCGTCCTTCTCGGCGTCGGGGTCGAACAGGTTCCCCGCCTCGTCGAAAAAGATCGACGTCCAGTGGTTGAACTCGGAGAACTTGATGCGCGCCTGGACGAACGCGAACCACCACTGGTCGGCCGGCGTCGGACTCGACGGACCCGGCTCTCCGACCGGTGTCACCCGGTCCGGTCCGTGGAACGCGTGTCGGCTCGCCTCCTCACACCCGCGGTGTAGCGGGTCGGGGAACACGACGTAGAACTGTCCCTCGAGGAGCTGCCCGAGGAGGTCGCGCGGCGATTCGTACCGGACGACGTCGCGGCAGATGTCCTCGAGGCCGACCGAGAACGGTGCGACCTCCGGCGACTCCGGGACGATCCGGACGTCGATCGGGATACCGGCCGGAACGGCGATCGTCGTCCACGGCGCGAGCGTGAGCCACTCCGAGCGCTCGTTCGTCCCCGAGTCGTCGAGCGTGTCCGCCAGGAGCACGGTCTCGTTGTTGAGCTGCTGGAGCCACGCGATCGTCGACTGCATCAGCGTCGACTTTCCGGAGCCGGGCGCGCCGTGTGCGAGGTAGTCCGACCCGCCAGCCGTCCACGCGTCGAGCGTGCGCGACCCGCTCGCGTTCCAACCCGTGCGATCGCCCGTGTCGTCCGCGATCCACTCGAGCGCCTTCGCTCGCGGGAGTGGGTACCGCTCGAGCGCCTCGTGGCTCGGGTGCGGGTCGTTCGGGTCGTACTCGACCTCGCCGACCAGCTGCTCGAGGAGTTGAATCTCCCGCTCTTTTAAATGAATGAGTGGCGTCGCCCACGCGCTCGGGAACGTCGCGACGTTCTGTCCTCGGTCCTCACAGAGTGCGAGGTATTTGTGGAACGGCGCCATTGAGAGCGACTGATAGATGTTCTCGCCGTCGTTGTGGTTCGGCGCCGTCGGGTCGCCGAGCGCCTGTGCGCTCGTCTCGTGGGTGTCGAACACCCGAGCCATTTGCTCGCGAATCTCGCGCTCCGTCGAAACCTCCTGGATGTACTGTGTTTTGCTCATGTACTGGGGTACGTAACTGCCGAGTGGTCCGTCGTCTCACCGCCGGAGATCGCCTCGCCGGCGCGGTCCGCCACCTGTTCGATCGCCGTGTTGAACGCCGGGAGGAACTCCGTCGCGAGGAACGACTCGCGGAAAAACCGCGCCGCTCTGTCGTCCCGGTGGATGAACAGCTGCCGGAGCGGGCGCTCCGACCAGAACGCCGCCGCGAGGTCCTCGTCGAGCTCGCCGTAGCTCGCGTGGATCGCGACCGGGATCCACGTCTCCACGATATCCTCGAGGCCGCCGAACCCGTCGAGCCCGTGCGTCACGACCCACCGTTGCCGGTTGGCCGTCTCCTCGAGCCCGGGCCGCATCGCCGGCGCCTCCTGGTCGTCGACGTCGATGTACGTCGGATCGTCCGCGTCGTCGTCGTCCGCGTACTCCACCGCGCTCCAGCGTACGCGCCGGAGAGCGTCCTGGCACGCCGGAACGAGGTCGCGAGACGCCACCGCGAGGCGCCACTCGCGCGCCCTCTCGTACGACAGGAGCACGTCCTCGTCGATCCACCGACGCCGCTCCTCCTCCACGACCAGGAGCGAGGAGAGCTCCGAGAGCGACATCAACCGGTCGACGTGCCACTCCGGGGGGAGTTGCCCGAGCGTCGCCACAGTCGCCTCGTGCGACCACAGAAGGACGTCCCGCCGGCTCGAGAAGCCAGAGAGCCACGAGGAGATAAGCTCGCGCTGGTCGCGCGCTAGCGTCTCCAGCGCCGGCCGCGTCGGGTTTTCGACCCGCAGCGGCTCGAGTGTCGACTCACGCGACGCGGGTGCGTCGTCGCCGACGTCGTCCTCGACCTCGGCGAAGTCGAACGCGATCGTCTCAGTCATCGGCCGACGCACCTCCCGAGACACCGTCCTTCTCGAGGACGTCCTCCAGGTCGACCTCGCCGCTCTCCAGGTTCGCCATGACCTCGTCGAACTTCGAGAGCTCGGACTCCTCGCGCGCCGCCTTCCGCTCGGCGACGTTCGACCCGCGCTCCTCGAAGTACTTTTGCTTGAAGAACTGGCGATCGGCGAGCTTCTCGAGCTCCTCTCCCGCGGTGATCATCTGGACCAGGACGCTCCCGAACGCGCCGGGAGCAGCGTTGACCTCACACGTCCCTTTGACGGGTCGCGCGACGTACATCGCCGCCGGCACGACCGCCACCGCGGCGCCGAGGAGGCCGGTGGAAAAGCCGACCTCTCCGACCAGGTAGCCGGCCGAGACGATCGCGGCGCCGGCGAAGAGCTCGGCCCACGCCACGCCCTCGAGATAAATCGCGAGGCGGTCGATCGTCCCCGCGTCGTTCGGGATCTCCGCCTGGTCCGGCCAGCGGTAGAGGTGGTCGATCGACCAGCCCTCCCGTTCGAAGGAGATCGGGTCGTCGTCGAACGGGTCGGTAAAGACCACCTCGTCGGTCGAGCCGCGGCCGTCGTAAGTCACCGAGGGCTCGTCGCCGATGTCCCACTCCGGGATCGCGCCTCGCGTCCGGGCGAGGTACGCGCCAATGCCCTCGAGGACGACGCCCTCCTTTTTCTCGCGACCGGCGCCGCCGACCTCCGCGAGCGGGAAGCTGTTCACGGCGATCGGGAACGACCCCGAGCCGTCCTCTTTGACGTCCGGGTCCGTGAGGTCGAGGTCGATGACTGTCACCTTCCGCGTCTCGTCTCCCCACCAGGTGACGGCCGCGACGACCGTCACGAACGCGACCGGTGGGATGAGGATCCACGGCGCCTCCGCGACCGTGTTGAGGACGCGCTGGAAGCCGACCGCGACCGTGAGGAACGCGATCGGGACGAACGCGGCGCCGTAGAGCCACAGGGGATAACCGGGTCCGGCGCCGGCGTTCCGGTGGAGCTGGCGGGCGACGTAGAGACTCGCGAGGATGGTTATCAGCGCGCCGCCGAGTGCGGCCGCGATCCACATCGCGAGGTCGCTCCGCGTGTCGACCGCGACCGGTTCGGCGGTCCGCGAGGTATGGACGTCGAACGTCCACGTCGCCTCTCCCTCGGAGCCCTCGACGAACATGGTCACCTTCCGCGGCTCGTCGTACGACGGCTTCAGTTCGATCTCCTCTTCGGCGTAGGAGGTGGGAATCTCGACGCTCGTCTTCCGTACCTCCTGGTCGACGGCCGCCGGCTCCTCGCGGACGTTCCCGTCCTCGTCCTCGGCCTCAACCTCTCCCGGCGACCAGTAAACGAGGGTGACGTCGAGGTCCTCGCCGCTCGAGCCCCACCCGAACGCGCCACCGAGGTAGATCGACGTCCGTTCGATCGTCGCCCCGGGCTCGAGGTAGCTCCACGTCGACGATTCGCTCGCGGAGCCGGCAATCCCCGTCGGGACGTACCGGACCCACAGTGAGCCCGCGTCGCCCCACTGTCGCGTCGACGCCTGCCCCGACTCCGACGCACGAACGCCGGCGTTGTCGAGCTCGTCGAGGGAGTACGGGCCCGCATCCTCGACCTCCGTCACGTTCGACCCGTTCTCTCCGTCCTGTGCGACCGCCATACCCGACGCTCCCGCGACCGCCAGGAGCGCGAGGACGGCCACCGTCGCGACGACCACACCGCGGGAGCGTCCCGACATGGTTAGTTGGTGAGTGCCGTCGACGTCGCCATGATCGCGACGACCAGGAGCGTCGCGCCGACGACGCCGAGCTCGAGGTAGCCGCCGAAGCCCGCCACCGCGATCCCTCCGAGGAGCAGCTGCGTCACCCCGCCAGGGAACATCGCGACGACGTCACCGACGACGCCGAGGAGTCCCGCCAGCTCGGCGATCGCGATCGCCATCGCGAGGACAGCGCCCGAGACGAACGCGACGACGGTCTGAGACGTGTCTCGAGTCGCCTCAGGCGCGTTCGCTCCGGTCTCCCGATAGTTCCGCACCCATAGCGCCGCGACCGTCACGACGCCGCCGGCCGCGACCAGTAGTGCCACCAGGAGGAGCGCTCCTCCAGGCATCATGTCGATACCTCACTCTCTCGACCCCCACCCGCATGCGGGGGGTTCCTTCCGTCGATTCGTTCCGTGTCTGAGTGTGTCATAATCTCTCTGATAGTTCTCGTTTCGACCGTTTCGCGAGTCGGTACAACGTGAATGCCGCGAGGAAGAGCGATATGGCAGTGAACGCCAGCTCAATCTCCGCGGCCGGTAGCCACGCGACGTGTGGAGCGGCCGAGAGGAGCCTCGACAGGAGAAGGTACACGAGCCCGCTCTGGTCGAGGAGGACCCCGAACAGTGCGAACGCGACCTCTCCGCCGTTGATGAGGAGGTCCGCGCCGACCGCGAACGTCCCTCCGGCTCCTCCGGCGATCGCTCCGTCTCTGAAGCTCATGTGATAATCACCACCAGTCGGTAGAGGCTCCACGCGATCGCGCCGGCGATCGCCGCCGTTACGGCGAACGTGAGCGCGGCCACGAGCGGCGCGAACGGTCCAGCCGACGCCGCGAGGTCGCCCGACAGTTCGATCGGGAGCGTGACCAGCGTGGCCGCCGTCGACCACAGCAACCCGACGTCGCCCGTCACCGCACCGCCAGCGGTCGCGAGCGCCGACCGGACCGACATCCAAATGTCGACCCCTGTCGCGATCGCGAACGTCACGACCGAGAGGACCGACCCGACCAGGACCGAGAGCACGATCTCCCGGATGTAACCGGTCGGATCCGAGAGGAGCGACGTCGTCTCGCCGCCGTACTCAGCGTCCTCGTCGTACTCTGCCGGTTCGGGAGCTCCTGATCTACTCACAGGAGATCACCCTGACACCGCAGTCACTCGCCGGCGACACGGTACACCCCCCAAATGACCAGTGAGACGCTCGTAACCGACAGAACCACCGCGAGCGGAAACGCGAATGGTCCCGTGGACTCGAGGCTGGCAGCGCCGACCTCGAATGCTCTCACGACCTCCGACTCGCCGGTCGTGAACGGCGCCGACAAGAACCCCGCGAGTCCCTGAAAGGCCGAGTCTACGTACGCCAGCACGCCGCTCACGGCAAAGTTGAACGCGTCCGCCACGAAGATCACGAATCCCGTGAGGAACGCGCCGGCGCTGGCGCTGACGAGGTCGCCCCACTGAATGGAGCCGTCGTCGACGTAGTCGCTCTCGGACGGCGCGGAATCGCCACCTCCGCCAGCAGCCTGAGACATGGCAGATTAGTCTCTCTCCTGCCAGAGTTGGGTCGGCGAGACCGATATCCTGCGGAGGAACAACAGGAACAGGTACACGCCGGCGAGAGAGACACCGACCGCAACCGGGAACGCGAGCGGTCCGAGGAGCGCTGCGGTCCCGGATGTGAACGACCTCGCCGCCGTCGCCGCACCAGCGTCATTGATGATTACCGGTGCCCCGAGCGTTCCGCCGATGAACGTCGCGAGACCGTCCGTGAACGCCGTCACCGGCGCAAGCAACGTCCCGGGTATCCCGATGATAACCTCGACGAGCGTAATCGCGAGCGCACTCGCACCGCCGCCGAAGACTACCATCCGAGTGTAGTCGACGACGCCGTCCTCCTCCACGCCGGCGGCGCCGTCGTCCACGATCTCTTCTGCGTCGGCCGACATCAGTCACCTCCGACGGCGTTCGCGGCGCGTCGTCGGGCGAGCGCGATCGCTCCGACCGCGCCCGTCCCGAGCGCCACCGCCCACGCCCACAGGTTGCTCATGATGCCGCCGCCACCGCCGCCGAGCGCCGGCGCTCCGCCACCGCCGCCCGTCGACGTCACCATCGGCTCGATGATGTCCTCGTCCTCGGTGATCACGTAGTGGACGCCGATCCGGTCGCCGGACTCGACCGTCGAGGAGACCGTTACCTCCTCGTCCATGTCCGCGTCGAACTCACTGGTGGCGTCCGTCCAGTCCGTGTCGTCGATGTCGTCGAGCGTCGGGATCTCTCCGAGGTCGTGTGCGTACTCGACCGTGTCGTACGCGTCCTCCGGGTGCCGGACCTCGTCGACGAGCTCGCCCGGCTCCGACACCTCGACGTCGTAGAGGCCGCCCGGGAGCTCCAGGCCGCCGACCATGGTGTACCGGAGGTCGTAGTCTCCGCGTTCGATCTCCTCGGTCTCGACCTGCCAGTGCGACCGCGGCGACTCCGACGCCCGCACCTCGACGTGGTACTCTACCTCCGCGATCGTCGCGTCGCCCCACTCCTCGAGGAGGCTCTCCAGCGACACGATCCCCGTCCGACCGCTCGGCTCGACGAGCGTCTCCTCGACGACCTCCTCCTCGTCCTCGTCGAACGTCTCGCGCGTCCCGAACGACCACTCGGAGTCGAGCTCGAGGTTCATGCCGTGGATGGTGAGCTCCGCGTTCGCCTCCTCGACCTCGACGACGATCTCCTCGAGCGTGTCGAGGTCCTCGCCGCCGTCGAACTCGCCGAGCTGCGTTTGGAACACGATCCCCGACCCCTGTTCGGTGGCGATCACGTCGTCGTCCGCGGAGTCCGCGTCCGCGTCGATCGTGGCCGTGACCGACTCCCCATTGGAGTCCACGACGTCGAAGGAGACGACCGCGTCCGCCTCGAGGTCGTCGACGTCGAGCACGAGCTGGAGCATCTTCCGCTCCTCGCCGGAGTCGATCTCCGAGTCGAGGTCCGTGAGAGAGAACGTCGCGGTCGCGACGTCTCCCGAGCCCTGGTCCGAGGTCGACACCGAGAGCGCGTCGTCGTCGTCCTCGACAGTGATCGACCCGTCCGTGTCCGCCTCGTCGGTCGACCACTCGTCGGCGTCGAGCGCGGAGACGTCCTCCTCCTCGTCGTCCGAGTTGGTCCGCGTGGCGTCACGCGGGAACGCCCGGTATTCGTCCGAGTCGATGTCGCGAGCGTTGAACCGCACCGGGTTGTGCGTCTCCTCCTCGTCGTCCGGCTCCGGCTCGAGGACGGCGCCGAACTCGTCGGTGAGGCTCTTTACCTCGCCGTCGTTGTTGACGTAGTCGAGCTCGCCCATGTCGGAGGTGTGCTCCTCCACGGAGAGCTCGACGTCGACGAGCTTCAGCACCGGAGTGTACTCACTGTCGAAGTCGGGGATCTGGTCCCCGTCCTCCTGTGCCGCTGCCGTTCCCGCTCCGGCCGCCGTCGCCGCTGCGGCGCCGACTCCCGCGATGAATACGCGTCGGCTCACCTGTGAGTCGACGTCGATCCGTGGTTCGTCCGCCTGTGCGTCGCTACCGCTCTGTGTTTCGCTCATGTTGTTCTGAGAATCGGGCTGTACGCCGCCCGCGGCGTGGTCGTAGGTCTCTCTGAGGTCCTCGACGTAGGACCGGAACGCGTCGCCGACGACGATCCCGTCCGGGTCCCACCGGGTCACCGGCCGGCCCCCGCTTCCGCGCCTCGGTGGCGCACGTCGAAGTCCTCGACGGGGAACCCCGCCTCCTCGAGCGCGTCGAGCGCGTGGTCGCGTTCAGTCTCTGAAAAGGCGGGACCGAACTCGATGCTCAGTCCCGACGCCGCCTCGGCCTCGGCCGGCTCGCTCACGCCGCTCCTCCCTCTGAGACGTGTCTGTAGTCGGTCCACCTCGGCCGCTCGTCGGTTGTGGACTCCGTCCCGGAGTCCGCCGTGTCGTCGGTCATACCTGTCACCGGCCCGGCACGCGGGCCGATGAGAAGACCAGCCGTCGAGACGCTGATAAAAAACCAGAACCCAGCCCGCGAAAGCTACTTACTCGGAGAATCTCAATATAGAGTCAATCGTAGGTTTTGGAATGGATCGCTACTTGTTCTACGCGGGCGTAGTACTCGCGGTTGTCTGTGGTTCAATCGTTGCTATCGGTATTTTAGTCTATTTTGTGTTCGGCATGCTTCCGTATCTCTCTTTGATTTGATTTCACGCGAACCCCGCCTCCTCGAAGGCCTCGTTTACGACCTCCGGCGTCGGCGCGTTCAGGTACGGTTCGATCGCCTGGAAGGAGTCCCACCCGCCGACCGTCATGACAACGCGCGGATTCATCTGCCGATCGACGAGGAGTCGCTGTGCGAACCGACGGCGGAGATCGTGGCTCGAGACGTGTCGAAAGTCGCCGTCACCGGTCGCCTCGGCCGCGCGCTCGGCCGTGCGTTTGACTGCCGCCCGGACGCCACTCGTCGAGAGGTCAACGATCGGCTTGTTGCGCCCGATCTCCTCGCTCCGCACGTACCGGTGGATGTCGCCCTCGACGTCGCGCGGGAGGAACGCGTCGCGAGGCTTCCCGCCGCCGCCGGTCGTGTCCTTTCCCTCGGGGACGCGGAGACGGAAGTGGTCGCCGTCCGACGTCCGTTTCACGTGCTTCGGGCACACCTGCGGGATCTCGAAGGCGCGGAGGCCGACGTACCCCCCGAGCTGGATAATCAGA
>NZ_JAXRUU010000031.1:0-37277 GCF_034497445.1 Halorubrum sp. AD140 | reverse complement strand
GGGGGGATACGACCGCGTCGAACAGCCCGACGGGACGGAGAAGAAGTACTACTGGGCGGAGCTGTCGCCCGCGGCGGTCGTGGTCGCGGTCGCCGACGGCGACGTGCTGTTCGTCGAGCAGTACCGGCCGACGGTCCGGAACACCCAGCTGGAGCTGCCCGCGGGGATAGTCGAGCGCGGCGAGTCGTACACCGCAGCCGGGGCGCGCGAGCTCGCCGAGGAGACCGGCTTCGCCCCCTCCTCGACGACGCTCCTCCAGGAGGTGTGGTGTTCGACGGGCGTGCTCCGGCACAGGCGCGGGTACGTGTTCGCCGAGGGGCTCGAACCGGTCGCCGTCGACCACGACAGCAACGAGTTCCTCGCGCCGCGGGCGGTCCCGATCGAGGAGGCGCTCGCGATCGCCCGAGAGCCGCCGACGAACGACGCGACGCTCGAAGGACTGTTGCTGGCCGACCGCGAGGGGCTGTTGGACCGGTAGCGAGACGACCGCGAGGGGCTGTTGGACCGGTAGCGAGACGACCGCGAGGGACTGTTTGATCGATAGCGAGGCGACCGCGAGGGACTGCTCTCGATCGGGCTCGGGACCGCGCTCGGTTTCCGCATGAGTGTCCGCACGAACAGGTTCGGCTCCCCTTCTCAACGGGTTGGAACGAGCGGCACGATTCACGGGGACTCCGGCGCGCAGTCGGAACGGGGTCGTCACGTCGTGTCCACCGCACGGACGGGATCGCCCTCGCCGCCGGCCGCGGCGCGCGGCCGAGGCGGCGAACGCGCCCGACGGCGGCTCCTCGGCTACGGCCGCGGTCGCCGTCAAACGGGATACCAACCATGAGCACGGACGAGTCACCACCTGTGGACGACGAGGAGCGGTACAGACGCCTCCTCGACGAGACGGGGTACGACGCGGACCTCGGGCTGGAGATGGCCCGAGACGCCCAGCGGGTGTCCGCTGGCGACCTCTCGGAGGTCGCGTTCTACGAACGGTACCACGACCGGATCGTCGAGGAGTTCGCCACGGACGAACGAGAGATCGACCTGCCGGAGCCCGACGCCGCCGGCGGGGACACCGGAGACGGCGGGGGGTACCTCGACCGGCTCGGCGCGGCGCTGTCCGGGATGGACCCCGACGGCGAGGAGTCCCGGCGGTCGGTGATGAAGAAGGGCGCCGCGGCCGCCGGCGCGCTGGGCCTCGCCGGCTGGGGGACCGCACAGAACGCCGCGGGCCAGGGCGGCGACGGCGGCGCGGGCGCCGGCGACGACGACCCGGACACCCGCTGGGGGATGACGGTCAACCTCAACAACTGCGACGGGTGTCTCGCCTGCGCGGCCGCCTGTAGCCAGGAACACGGCCTCTCGGAGGGGGCGAACTGGATGTACGTCTTCGCCTTCGAGGACGAGGGACAGGAGGACGAGAGCCTCCTGCCGCGCACCTGCCAGCACTGCACCGACTCGCCGTGCACGAAAGTGTGTCCGGTGGGCGCCCGCCACACCCGCGCGGAGGACGGGCTCGTCCTCACGGACTACGACATCTGCATCGGCTGTCGGTACTGCGAGGTTTCCTGCCCGTACGGCGTCAACTACTTCCAGTGGGGCGAGCCGGACGTGCCCGACTCGGAGATTCCGGACGAACACCAGATCGACGACCGCGGCAGGTGGGTCGGCGCCCGCCCGCCGGAGGGCGTGATGGGCAAGTGCACGTTCTGCGTCGACCGGCAGGACGGCCAGATGGGCGAAGAGAAGGTCGGGACGACCGCCTGTGAGGAGGCGTGCTCGATGGACGCCGTCCACTTCGGCGACCTGAACGACCCGGAGAGCGCGCCCAACCGGCACCTCCGCGAGTACCGGGACGAACACGAGAACGACACCGACGAGTTCCCCGACCGCAAGGAGGACACGGTCTCGACGTTCAAGCTGTTAGAAGAGCGCGGCACCGAGCCCAACGTCACCTTCATCGGCGACGAGCCGTCGCCGCACGCTGAACAGGTCGACGGTCCGGTGAGCTACGAGGAGGTCGGCCTCGTCGACAACCGCAAGGAAGTGCTCGACGAGGGCGGAGCGGCAGCGGGGGGTGAGACGGCGTGAGCGTCGACGTGACCGGGGTCGACCGCGACACGCTCCTGCGGCCCGTCCGGTCGGTCTCCAAGCGGTACCTCGTGGCGCTGGCGGTCGCGGTCGGCCTCATCGGCGTCTGGCTGGCCTTCTACTACCAGCAGCTCCGGCACGGGCTGATCGTCACCAACCTCTCGGACTGGGGCTCCGGCGGCGGCGTGCCGTGGGGGCTGTACATCGGCGCGTTCATCTGGTGGGTCGGCATCGCCCACGGCGGGATCATCCTGTCGGCGGCGGTCCGGCTGCTGGGGATGGACACGTACCAGCCGGTCGCGCGGCTCGCCGAGCTGTTGACGATTGCCGCGCTGACCTGCGCGGGTATCTTCATCCTCATCCACGTCGGTCGCCCCGACCGGCTGGTGACGAGCGTGATCCCGGCGTGGCCGACCCGCGTCCAGTGGTCGCCGCTGACGTGGGACGTGACCGTCATCACCGCGTACTTCGTGTTGACCGCGACGTACCTCGGCCTGACGATACGGTACGACGTCCACCGGCTGCGCGACCGCCTGCCGGACCGGTTCGACCCGCTGTACCGCGCCCTGCTCGTCGGCTACTCCGAGAAGGAGGACGCCGTCGTCGAGCGGATGGTGTGGTGGATCGCGTTCGCGATCATCATCATGGCGCCGCTGCTGCTCCACGGCGGGGTGATCCCGTGGCTGTTCTCGCTCCTACCCTCGATGGCCGGCTGGGCCGGCGGGGTCCAGGGGCCGTCGTTCCTCTCGATCGCGTTAACCTCCGCCGTCAGCGGGATCATCATCATCTCCGCCGCGTTCCGGTACGCGTACGGCTGGGAGGAGCTCATCCCGGACGCGGTGTTCCACGGACTGGGCAAGTGGCTCGGATTCTTCAGCCTCATCTTCCTGTGGCTCCAGCTCCAGCAGGTGATCACGGGGATCTTCGCCGCGCCGACGACGCTCCAGCACGCCGCCGAGGTGAAGATATCGACCCCGCTGTACTGGGTCGCGATCGGGCTCGTCGCGGTCGCCATGCTGTACGCGTTCGCGACGTCCCTGCGTCCCGATCTGTTCAGCGTGCGGGCGCTCGTCGGCCTCTCGGTCGGGGTGCTCGCCGGGACGCTCGCCGAGAAGGTGCTGTTCGTCGTCGAGGGGCTCCAGCACGCGCACCTCGACGTGTACGCCGGCGTCCCCGGCCCCTACGTCCCGTCGGCGATCGAGATCTCCGCGCTGCTCGGGACGATCGGGGTCGTCGTGCTGTTCTTCCTCGTCGTCTCGAAGGTGATCCCCGTCGTCGAGCTACACGCGATCGAGGACGACCACGAGGAGGTGAACCCATGACGCTCGCAACGACCGCACTCGCCGTCGCGCCGTTCGCGCTCGCCGAGACGCCGGTTCCGCTCGAGAGCGCGTCCGAGTACACGCTCCCGTTCGTCGGGCCCGGCACGTACCTCATCTTCGGCATCGTGCTGCTACCGGTGTACGCGATGGTCGCGGCGTGGTTCCTCGGCGACCCGAGCGACCGCACCGCCGGCCTGCTCGGCGTGGGGTACCTCGCCGGCCTGACGACCGCCCTCTGGGGCGGACTGTTCGTCGCGACGGTGATCATCGGAGTGCTGTTCTTCTGACGCATCGCCCGCCGACCGCCTTCGACCCGACCCAACTCAACCATGACCGCCACCGAATCCGACCTGCTCGACCGACTCGCGGCCGTCGAGGACCCGTGTAACGACGACGACATCGTCTCCATGGGGCTCGTGAACGACGTGACCGTCCGAGGCGACACCGCGGAGGTGTCGCTGGCGTTCAACGCGCCGTACGCGCCCGCCGAGATGGAGATCGGCAACGCGGTCCGCGACGCGGTCGCGGACGCCGGCCTGGAGTCCGACCTGCACGCCGAGGTCGGCGCCGACCACGGCGTCGAGCGGGAGTTGCTCCCGGACGTGCGCAACGTGATCGCCGTCGCCTCCGGGAAGGGCGGCGTCGGAAAGACCACCGTCGCCGCCAACCTCGCCGCCGCGCTCAACGACCGGGGCGCGCGCGTCGGGGTCCTCGACGCGGACGTGCACGGGCCGAACGTCCCCCGGCTGCTCCCGACCGAGAACGAACCGGGCGTGCTGCCCGAGGGCGAGATCGTTCCGCCGCGTTCGGACGGGGTCATGGTGATGAGCACCGAGCACCTGCTGCCCGGCGGCGACGAGCCGGCCGTGCTTCGGGGCCCGATGGTGAACAACGTGATGATGAAGTTCATCGAGGAGGTCGAGTGGGGGCGGCTCGACTACCTCGTCGTCGACCTCCCGCCAGGGACCGGCGACGCGTCGCTGAACCTGCTCCAGACCCTCCCCGTCGCGGGCGTCGTCATCGTCACGACTCCCCAAGAGATGGCGGTCGCCGACGCCCGCAAGGGGCTGCGGCTGTTCGCCGACCACGAGGCGCCCGTGCTCGGGGTCGTCGAGAACATGAGCGGGTTCCGGTGTCCGAGCTGCGGCGACACGCACCGGACCTTCGGCAGCGGCGGCGCGGACGAGGTCGCCGCCGACTACGACGTGCCGGTGCTCGCCACGCTGCCGGTCCACCCGGACTTCGACTCGGCGGACCGCGACGGGCCGACCGTCCGCGACGAGGACAGCGAGGTCCGCGCGGACCTGGTGGAGATGGCCGAGACCGTCGCCGACCGCGTCGGCGCGGAGAACCGGCGGCGGGTGGCCGACCACGTCGCCGCGGCGGACGCCGCCGACCGGATCCCGGCCGAGGCCGAGTCGGACTGAGAGGCCGCGTTCCGTCGCCACCCCGCCCCGTCGAATCCGACGAACGTCCAGTTCGGCGCGTTAACGAGGAGGTATTAGTCGCGTCGGTCCCTGTCTCTCTCCATGAGTCAGCACTCGGACCAGTCGGTGTTGCTGTCGGACGATCCGCCGCTCGACCTCCGCTTCTCGGAGTCGGAGCTGGAGGCGACCCGCGAGCGCGTCGTCTCGTTCGTCGCGGACGTCGTCGACGACGCGGACGCCGAGGGCGCCGTCCTCGGCCTCTCGGGCGGGATCGACTCGACGCTGACCGCGCACCTCGCCGTCGAGGCGCTCGGCGAGGGCGGCCTCCACGGGATCACGATGCCCGCCGCGGTGAACGACCCCGACGTGATGAGCGACGCCGAGCGCGTCGCCCGCGACCTCGGGATCGAGTACGACGTGGTCGAGATCCAGCCGATCGCGGAGGCGTTCTTCGACGCGTTTCCGGAGGCCGCCGAGGACCGGACGGCGGCCGGGAACGTGTACGTCCGGACCCGTGCGGTCCTGAACTACCTCGTCGCCAACGCGGAGAACCGGATCGTGCTGGGGACCGGCAACCGCGCGGAGGCGATGACCGGCTACTTCACCAAGTACGGCGACCAGGCGGTCGACTGCAACCCCATCGGCAACCTCTACAAACAGCAGGTCCGCCAGCTCGCCGCCCACGTCGGCGTCCCGCGGGACCTCGTGATGCAGGAGCCGACCGCCGGCATGTGGGAGGGACAGACCGACGCGGAGGAGATGGGTCTCGACTACGACACCGTCGACGCGATCCTCGCGGTCCACGTCGACGGCGGCCTCTCGAAGTCGGCGACGGTCCGCGAGCTGGACGTGCCCGCGGCGGCCGTCGACCGCGTCGTCGAGCTCCACGAGCGCAGCGCCCACAAGCGGTCGATGCCGCCGGCTCCGGAGCGGTAGTCGGCGGCGGTGGGGACCTCGAAAACCGGGGAGGGGGCGGGCCGCTCAGGCGTCGTGCGCCCGTCGCTTCGTGACCTCCGCGATACCAGCGTTTGCCGAGCAGTTCGGGCACGCGTGGATCCGGCCGCGCGCGTCCGAGAACACGCGGGCGAACCGGTCCGAGACGTGCGCGTCGCAGTGTTCACACGCGGGCATTGCGGGACCTCGCCCGGTGTGAGATGGCGTCGTGTGTCATGGTGTTCGGTGCGTGTGAGAGTTGGTCACGAACGCCTAAGTGGGCTTTCCGAACTGGGTCCAAAATTCCTCCAAAAACGGTCCGCGGACGCCGGGAGCGGGGTCGGCGTCGCCCCGAGGGTCAGAACGCCCGTAGCTCCTCGAGCACGTTCGTCGCGGAGCCGTCGTCGATCGCCTCGCGGGCCGCCGCCAGCCCCTCCTCGATCGAGTCGGCGTCCTCGCGGGCGTAGATCCGGAGCGCGGCGTTGACCGCGACCGCGTCGGCGAATGCGTCGTCGCGCTCGCCGGCGAGCACCTCCTCCGTGATCCGCGCGGAGTCGACCGCGACGTCGTCGACCGCGAGGTCCGCCTCCTCGAGGTCCATCCCGTACTCGGCGGTCTCGATTTCGAAGTCGTCGAAGGAGGCGCCGTCGCTGCCGGGGTCGTCTCCCTCGCCGTCGCTCCCGCCGGCCGCGTCCCACTCGGCGACCTTGGTGTAGCCGGGGCGCACGTCGTCGTACCCCTCCATGCCCTGGAACATGAGGACGCGGTCGAGGTCGTGGAACTCGCTCTCGACGAACGTGTCGACGACCTTCTTCGCGAACGCGAGGTGGTAGAAGGAGCCGAGGTGGACCGACGCGCCGGCGGGGTTCGCGAGCGTCTCGATCGTGTTGACGAACGTGCGGACGCCCATCTGGTCGCGGCGGTCGAACA
The DNA here is from genome assembly GCF_034497445.1 of Halorubrum sp. AD140. Taxonomy (NCBI): domain Archaea; kingdom Methanobacteriati; phylum Methanobacteriota; class Halobacteria; order Halobacteriales; family Haloferacaceae; genus Halorubrum; species Halorubrum sp. AD140. The sequence goes on along the minus strand of NZ_JAXRUU010000031.1, from coordinate 30,583 downwards.
GGTCGTCGATCGCCGGGTTGAACGCGGGCTGGTAGTAGAAGCCGAAGCCGGTCTCGTCGACCATGTCGGCGGAGTCGGCGGGCGTCAGCTCGGTGTGGACGCCCAGTTCGTCTAAGACGTGCTTGTACGCGTCCTGCTTCTGGGTGGGGACCCGGTCACCGGAGTGGACGACGACGGGGGTGCCAGCGGCGGCCGCGACCGCGCCCGCCGCGACGCCCAAGATTGCGGTCCGGCCCTTCCCGTCGTAGTTGGCACCGCAGTCGACGGGATCGACGTCGGGTTCCGCGTACTCGACGCGCTCGCACATCACGTCGACGTACGCGCCGAGCTCCTCGGGCGTGTTCCGCTTCCAGCGGTTCGCGAGCCAGAACGCCCCGAGCGTCGTCGGGTCGGGCTCGTCCGCGAGGATCCGCTCGAACGCCTCGGTCGCCTGCGCGCGCGTGAGGTCGTCGGCCGACTTGTGACCGGAGCCGCAGACCTCGGTCATCAGCCGCTTGAGGGGCCACTCGCCGAACTCCTGTGTCGCCTGAGCCATACCCGCCGTTCGGGTCCTCGAACGAAAAGTCCCCCGCTCGACTCCCGAGCCGCGGGAATCGATCGCCGAGATCGGGCCCTCAGAGAGGGGCCGGCCGAGCGCGCGAGAGCGGCGAACACGGCGAACCGACCGGCTCGCGCCGCAATCGTGGTATTCGATCCCACATGGAGAAAACACGAACGTCCGGTTTTGAGCGTATTTAAACTGTATAACGAGTGTTTTGGCACTAGTAGATCCTTTAACGAGCTTTGAAAGGCGTTAGAGTTATATGTTCGTCCATCTAGTGAACAGTTGTTCCCGATGACGTCCAAATCCGTCGCCACCGCGCTCACGCTGTATCGCGCCCGCACGCTGACGCTCGAACAGGCCGCCACGATCGGCGGCTGCTCGGCGGCGCAGTTGGAGGAGAGCGCTCGGCCGTTCGCGCCGATTCCCGACGAGTCCCCCGCTGACGACTGACCGGCCTCCCGAGGTCACCGACCGCCTTCCGGAACCGCTGGCTCCCTCCGAAACCGGTACGTACGCGGGTCCCCTGATCCGACCAATGAGCCTGGACGCAGACTGGCGGGCCGGGATCGACGCGGTCGACGCCGCGCTCATCGACGGGTACCAGAGCGGCTTCCCCGTCGAGTCGCACCCGTTCGAGCGGGTCGCTCGCGACGTCGCGGCCGAGACGGGCGTCGACGTCGACGCCGACGACGTCCTCGACCGCGTCCGCGCCCTCCGCGAACGGGGGGTGTTCCGGCGGTTCGGCGCGGTGCTCAACCCGCCCGTCATCGGCTCCTCGACGCTCGCGGCGGTGCGCGCGCCCGAGGACCGCTTCGACGAGATCGCCGAGGTCGTCAACGGCTACCGGCAGGTGAACCACAACTACCGGCGCGACCACGAGTGGAACCAGTGGTTCGTCGTCACCGCGGGCTCCCGGGAGCGGCGCGACGCGATCCTCGCGGAGATCGAAGAGCGGACCGGCTGCGAGGTGCTGAACCTCCCGATGCTCACGGACTACTACATCGATCTCGAGTTCCCCGTCGTCAACGGCGACCGTTTTGCGCGAGAATCACTGGATCAGACGGCCGTCTCCGCCACCCGCATCTCCGAGCGCGCCCGCGGCGATCTCACGCCCCTCGAAGGCGACCTCCTCCTGGCGATCCAAGGCGGCTTCCCGCTGTCTCCGACCCCCTACGCCGACGTGGCAGACGAGATCGACGCCCCGCTCAACGACGTGCTCGCGGCGGTCGAGCGCCTGCTCGCAGACGGCTGTATCAAGCGGATCGGCTGCGTCGTCAACCACGTCGTCACCGGGTTCAGGAACAACTGCATGGTCGTCTGGGACGTGCCCGACGACGAGCTCGACGCGCGCGGCGAGGCGGTCGGGAGCCTCCCGTACGTCACGCTGTGTTACCACCGCCCGCGCCGGACCGAGCAGGGCTGGGAGTACAACCTGTTCACGATGATCCACGGGCGCGAGGCCGAGGCCGTCGACGCGAAGATCGACGAGCTGGCGGCCGACCACCTCCCCTTCCCCCACGAGCGGCTCTACTCGACGGAGACGCTCAAACAGACCGGCGCGCGGTACGAGGACCTGGTGGCGGACGGCGGCGACTAGGAGGGCGGAGCGGCGCGGGGAGCGCCGCGACGAGGCGTGCCGAGGCCAGAGACCGGTACGTTGACGGGGGTCGCACACGCCGACCCGGTATGTCCAACGCCTTCGATCGGCTCGGGTACGGGACGTACAAGCTGGCGCACGGGGAGGAGTGCGTCTCCGGAGTCGCCCACGCGGTCGAGACCGGATACCGCCACGTCGACACCGCACAGGGGTACGACAACGAGGCGTCGGTCGGGACGGGGATCGACCGCACCGACGTCGACCGCGATGACCTGTTCGTCGCGACAAAGCTGTCGACGGACAACCTCTCGTACGACGACGCGACCGCGACCGCGCGGGTGAGCCGCGACCGGCTCGGCGTCGACTCGATCGACCTGCTGTACGTCCACTGGCCGATCAACACCTACGATCCGGAGGAGACGCTGCCCGCCCTCGACGACCTCGTCGACGACGGCGTCGTCGACCGGATCGGGCTCTCGAACTTTCGGCCCGACCAACTCGACGAGGCGATCGACCGGCTGGACCACGACGTGTTCGCCCACCAGGTCGAGTGCCACCCGCTGTTCCAGCAGACCGAGCTCCGCGAGCGTGCGATCGAGCACGGCCACTGGCTCGTCGCGTACTCGCCCATCGCGCGCAATCGGGTGGCCGACGTGGACGCCCTCCGGGAAATCGCCGCGAAACACGACGCGAGCCCGGCGCAGGTGAGCCTCGCGTGGCTGCTCTCGAAGGAGCGCGTCGCGCCCATCCCGAAGGCGGCGAGCGCCGAGCACGTCGAGGAGAACTGGGCCGCCCGCGAGCTCGACCTCGACCCCGAGGACGTCGATCGTATCGACGGGCTCGACCGCGACGAGCGGATCGTCGACTTCGACGAGGCGCCCTGGAACCAGGTCTGAGACGAGAGCGACGCCACCGCGAGCCGGTGCGTCTCCGGAGGGCTCCGGAGCCGTGGGGACCGCTCGACGGCCGAATGGAGGCCTCATAGTCGGGTTTAGGGGCAGACGGCGTGTACAACCGATCGTGACCCCGTCCGAGACCGATCCCGTCGACCGACCTGGCCTGCTGGCCGTCACGCCGAGTGCCGAGCGCGTGTTCGAGTGGCTCCTGACGCTCGCGCTGCTGACCTGCGTGCTGGCGCTGCTGGTCGGGCTGATCACCCTGGAGCTCCTCGTCCGACTGTGAGCCGGAACCGACGTCTAGGCGCAGCGGAACTGAACCGCCATCGGCACGGGACGGGGATCCTGACGCCCCGTCCTCGGAGATTTCACTTTCGCTTTCGGGCGCGTTTTTAAAAGGCGTCGCCCCGACAGGTGGGATATGAGCCAGTCCACGTTCGACGACGACGACCTGTTCGGCGAGGCGGCCGCGGAGACGCGCGCGGAGGTCGAAGAGCACCTCGCGGCCGCCCGGGCCGAACTCCCCGACCCGGACGACGTGTGGGAGACGGACGCGGACAACGTTCTCGGGGCGCTCAACGGGCTCAAGTCCGCGCTCGACGTCGGCGACGCGCTCGAATCGGTCCGGTCGGCGAAGAAGGCGTACGTGCTCGGCGAGCGCGCCGACGCGTTCGAGGACGCCGACGATCTGAAGGCGGAGATCGAGGATCTGGAGTCGCTCGTGGGCGACATCGAGAGCGCCGCCGAGGAGGTCGCCTCGCTCACCGGCACCGTCCCCGCGATCCGCGGCGCCCTGCAGGACGCGGCGAACGACGAGGACGAGGAGTAGCCCCCCGGCGCTCCGCCCGACTCCTACGCCGGTTCCCGCCCGACTCCTACGCCGGTTCCCGCCCGACTCCTACGCCGGTTCCCGCTCGACGACAGCCGCCGCGAGCGACGCGAGCGCGTCGCTCGCGAGGTTCAGAAGCTCCTCCCCGCGCTCGGCGTCCCCCTCCCGCGGGTCGCCGACCACCCCGTTCTCGGTGAACTCGTCGGAGTCGTGCGCGAGGTTCACCCCCGAGACCCACTCGCCCCAGCGGTCGGCGGCCCCCTCGCTCGCGGCCGCGACGCGGTCCTCGCGGACGAGTTCGGGGTTCGTCGCGCGCAGCAGCGCCGTCTCCAGCGGGCCGGCGTGTCCCATGTCGCTCGCGTGTCCGCCGACCGCCTCGAACCAGGTGAACGCGACCGCGTACCCGTCGTGGGCGGGATCGCGGGAGAATCGCCGGGCGACCTCCGCGAGCGCCTCCACGTTGCCGCCGTGCCCGTTGACGAACACGACTCGGTCGACCCCGTGATGCGGCAGCGATTCGGCGGCCTCACGGACGTACGCCCGGAAGGTGTCCGGCGAGACCCACAGCGTTCCGTCGAAGGCGCGGTGCTCCTCGGCGACGCCGACGGGGACGGGCGGAGCGACCGCGACCTCGCCCGCGCCCCCCGCGGACGCGTCGCGGTCGGCGGCCATGGCCCCGTACTCCGTCGCCCCGGCCTCCGCGACCGCGACGGCGTCGAGCGTGTCGGTCCCAAGCGGCGCGTGGGGGCCGTGCTGTTCGGTGCTGCCGACGGGGACGAACGCGACGTCGACGTCGGCGTCGCGCACGTCGGTCCAGGTGGCGTCCGCGAGGCGCATACGAACCCCTCGGCGGGAGGCGCCGTATAGCCGACGGTCTCGGCGCGGAGGCGGCTTCGGAAGTGAGATCGGAGAGGGTGAGAGCGGACGAGAGCGAATTGGAGGGACGAGAGCGAGTGAGAGCGAATGGGGGAGCGAGACACGCGGATCCGACCTGGGGAATTATTTTCTTTCTCGTTGAAGGGAACGCATGAGCAACGACAACGAGAGACACGGTCGAACGGCGGGGGTGACGTTCGGCCCCCTGAAACGGGCGCTCCGCGAGCACCGGTACCCCGTGTCGGTCGGCGAGCTGATCGAGCAGTACGGCGGGTTCGAGCTGGAGACCGGGGCGGGGAGCGAGCGCCTGGAGACGGCGCTGGAGCGGTGCGAGCGGAGGCAGTTTCACGAGCCGCGAGAGGTGCGTGACGCGATCCTCGGTGCGCTCGACGACGTCGTGGCAGACGAGCGACGACTGTCGCCGGAGGGCACCGACGCGGAGGAGAGCGACGCGGGCGCCGAGGAGACCGGTGCGAGCGTCGAGGCGGACGACTGGAGCGGGCTGTCCTCCTGATCCCGGCGGCGAGGGGCGCTCGCCGGCCGGTCAGTCGTCGTCGGACTCCGCCTCCTTGATGAGCCGCGCGGTGCGCTCCTGGGCGCGGTCGATGAACTCCTGCGGGAGCTCGTCGATCTCGCCGGCCTGCACGCCCCAGAGGTGCGCGTACAGCCCGCCGTCGTCGAGCAGCTCCGCGTGCGTCCCGCGCTCGACGACCTCGCCGCCCTCCAACACGAGGATCGCGTCGGCGTCCCTGATCGTCGAGAGCCGGTGGGCGATCGCGAACGTCGTCCGGTCGGCCGTGAGGCGGTCGAGCGACCGCTGGATCAGCATCTCCGTCTCGGTGTCGACGTCGGACGTGGCCTCGTCGAGGATCAGGATGTCGGGGTCTTTGAGCACCGCCCGCGCGATCGTGATCCGCTGGCGCTGACCGCCCGAGAGCTTCACGCCGCGCTCGCCGACCATCGTGTCGTAGCCGTCCGGGAGTTTCCGGATGAACTCGTGCGCCTCCGCGGCCTCCGCGGCCTCGCGGACCTCCTCGTCGGTCGCGTCGAAGGTGCCGTACGTGATGTTCTCGCGGACGGTGCCGTAGAAGAGGTACGACGACTGGCCGACGTAGCCGATCGACCGGCGGAGCGACGTGAGCGTCACGTCGCGGACGTCCTGCCCGTCGATCCGGATGGCGCCGTCGTCGACGTCGTACATCCGGAGGAGCAGCTTGAGGACCGTGGACTTCCCGGCCCCGGTCGGGCCGACCAGGGCGAGCGTCTCGCCGCCTCCGACCGCGAAGTCGACGTCGGAGACGATCGTCTCCTCGTCGTAGCCGAAGCTCACGTCGTCGTAGACGACCTCGCCCTCGTCGACGACCAGCTCCTCGGCCTCCGGGTCCTCGGCGAGTCGCGAGGGCTCGTCCATCAGCCCGAAGATCCGCGCGGAGGAGGCGCGGGCGCGCTGGTACATGTTGATGATCTGCCCGAACTGCGCCATCGGCCAGATGAACCGCTGGGTGTAGAGGATGAACACGATGAACATCCCCTCGGAGAGATCACCCGTGAACGGCCCGGGCGGACCCTGGAACACCCAGAGGCCGCCGACGACGAACGTGAGCACGAAGCCGATGCCGGCGAGCACGCGGAGCGCCGGGAAGAACTTGATCCGGGTCTCGATGGCGTCCCAGTTGGCGTCGAAGTAGTCGAAGGAGACGTCGTCGACGCGGTCGGACTCGTAGGACTCGGTGTTCGACGACTTGATCACCTGGATGCCGCCGAGGTTGTTCTCCAGCCGGGAGTTCATCTTGCCGACAGTCGACCGCACCTCGGCGTACTTGGGCTGGATGGTCTTGATGAACAGGTAGGTGAATCCGGCGATGACCGGCACGGGCAACAGCGCGACCAGGGCGAGCTGCCAGTTGATCCAGAGCAGGAGGACGCTGATCCCGACCACCATCACCGACAGGCGGAACAGGGAGTTCATCCCGTCGTTCAGGAACCGTTCGAGGCGGTTCACGTCGTTCGAGAGGATCGACATCATCTCGCCGGTCTGCTTGTCCGAGAAGAACTCCATGTTGAGCCGCTGCATCTTGTCGTAGGTGTCCGTCCGGACGTCGTGCTGGATGTTCTGCGCGAAGGCGTTGAACCCCCAGTTACGGACCCAGTGGAACGCGGCGCCGATACCGAACGCGCCGGCGAGGACGACGATCGTGAACCAGAACTGCTCGGTCTGGGCGGTCGGGAGCCACGCGTCCGGCAGCAGGACCAGCGGGATCTGTTCGTCGAACGCGGCCTCCTCTCGAAAGATCGCGTCGATGGCGATCCCGAGCATGAGCGGGGGAAGGAGGTCGAGGAGCCGCGCGAAGACGCTGGCGAGGATGCCGACGGAGACCTGCGGGAGGTAGTCGCGACCGTACGCGAGGAACAGCCGTTTCATCGGGTTATCGACGTTATCTCGCTGTTCCTCGAAGGGGTCGTCTTCCTCCCACTCGACGCTACTCATTACCGCCTCATATCGTATCTGTCGGCAAATAGGTTTCCTTCGAACCGAAACATATCGGCGGCAATGGCCGGTAACGAGCGTCAGCGACCGCGTTTGAGGGGTCGATCACACCTGACGGCGCTCGACGTCGGGAGCGATGCCTGCGGCAGCGAGATCGTCGCGGATCCGCCGCCGGAGGGGATCGGGGATCTCACCGCGTGGAACCGGAGCGGCCGTGGCGGTCGTCGTCGAGTCGTCCGCCGGCGAAGCGCCGCTCCCGGGCGCGACCGGAACCGTCCAGTAGAGGACGCACTCGGCGTCCGCGTAGAACTCCACCGCGAACCGGTCGCCGCCGCCGTCGTAGTGGACCCGGGCGGCGGCGCCCTCGGCGTGCCACCCCTCCCGGCGGACCAGCGCGGCGATCGAGTCGTGCATGGTCGCGCTCGGGGCGGCGGACACATGTCGGTGTCGGCCCCGACTGTCCCGCGGTGACGGGGGCGGCCCGAGTTCCGCAATCGGCGAGCGGGCGACCGCGACGCCCGCCTCGAAAGGAGTTTATCGGCGCCGACCACAGGGAGGGTATGTCCCTTCGCGTCACCTTCCTCGGGACGGGCGGCGCCGTCCCGACGACCGAGCGCGCGCCGAGCGCACTGTTCGTCAACCGCGAGGGCGATCGCCTCCTGTTCGACTGCGGCGAGGGAACGCAGCGCGGAATGATGCGGTACGGCACCGGGTTCGGCATCGACCACCTGTTCGTCTCGCACCTCCACGGCGACCACGTCCTCGGGATCCCGGGACTGGTCCAGACCCTCGGGTTCAACGACCGGACGGAGCCCCTGACGGTCCACTGCCCGCCGGGGACCGAAGGCGACCTCCGCGAGCTGATCCACGCGGTCGGCCACGACCCCGCGTTCCGGGTGCGCGTCGAGGCGGTCGCGCCCGGGGAGGTCGCGCTCGACGCCGACGGCTACGAGGTGCGGGCGTTCGAGACGGAACACCGGACCGTCTCGCAGGGGTACGTCCTCGAGGAGGACGACCGCGCCGGCCGGTTCGACCGACCGAAGGCCGAGGAGCTGGGCGTCCCCGTCGGCCCGAAGTTCGGCCGGCTCCACGCCGGCGAGCCCGTCGAGGCCGAAGACGGCTCGATCGTGGAACCGGAGCAGGTCGTCGGCCCGCCGCGTCCCGGTCGGAAGCTGGTGTACACCGCCGACACCCGTCCCCGGGAGCGAACGGTCGAGGTCGCCCGCGACGCCGACCTCCTCGTCCACGACGCGACCTTCGCCGACGACATGGCCGACCGCGCCCGCGACACCGCCCACTCGACCGGTCGCGAGGCCGGCGGCGTCGCCGCCCGCGCGAACGCGAAGCGGCTGGCGCTGGTGCACATCTCCTCGCGGTACGCCGCCGACGCCTCGCCGATCCGCCGGGGAGCGCGGGAGGCGTTCGACGGCGAGGTCATTCTCCCGGACGACGGCGACCTGATCGAGGTGCCGTTTCCCCACGCCGACGAGTGAGTCGAGACCTCGGGAAACCTTGATGAGCCGCGGCGACGACCCGTCGCGTATGTCCGACGACTGCGTTTTCTGTTCGATCGTCGACGGCGACATCCCGGCGCGAACCGTCCACGAGACCGACGACGTGCTGGCGTTCCTTGACGCCAACCCGCTCGCGCGGGGACACACCCTCGTGATACCCAAGGCGCACGCCCGGCACGTCGGGGACCTCGAGGACGACCTCGCGAGCGCCCTGTTCGCGGCCGTGGCCGAGCTCACGCCGCGAGTCCAGTCGGCCGTCGACGCCGACGGCGCCAACGTCGGGATCAACGACGGCGAAGCGGCCGGCCAGGAGGTGCCGCACGTCCACGTCCACGTCATCCCGCGGTTCGACGGCGACGGCGGCGCGCCCCTCCACGCGGTCGGCGGTGAGCGACCGGACCTCTCCGACGACGAGCTAGACGCGGTGGCCGACGCGATCGCCGAGTGAGACGCCGCGGTGAGCCGCGTCCGGCGACCCGCGACGCGTTCGATCCGTCGGCGGATAGCCGGGTCCAACAGAGTTAACAGCCGAACCGCGAGTAGCCGAGCGCATGCAGGCGACGACGCTCGCGCTGGTCGGGGCGACCGGCGGCGCGGGGACGACGCGAACCGCCGTCGAGCTGGCCGCGCTCGGGGCGCGCGACGGACGCGACGTGGTCGTGGTCGACGCCGCGTTCACGACGCAGGGGCTCTCAGAGTACGTCTCCGGCCGGATCGGAACCGACCTCACGGCGCTCGTCACCGACGAGACGGACGCGCCGCTGTCGGCGGCGACGCACCCGATCGACGTCGGTCCGGCGGGAGCCGCTCGCGGCGAGGAGGCCGACCCGCCGGGGCGCGCGGACGCGGTCCCGGCCCGGGCCCCGTTCGAGCGGCTGGCGCGCGCGAAGACGGCGGAAGCGGCACAGAAGCTGGAGCGGCGGATCGATGAGGCCGCGACCGCCTACGACGCCGTGGTCGTCGACGCGGCCCCCGTCGGATCGAACGAGGTGGTGGCGGCGGTCACGGCCGCCGACCGCGTCGAGGCGGTGTCTCCCGCGACGAGGCACGGCCGCGACGCGCTCCAGCGGCTCCGGGGACGGATCGCCGACGTCGGGGAGAGCGTGGACGGGTCGATCGCGGTGGCCCGCGACGCGCGCGCCGGATCGAAGCGCGAGGGACTCGACGACGGCGTCGACACCGTTCTCCCGGCCGTCGACCCCGCGATCGAGCGCGCGCCGACGGCCGCGACCGACGCGGGTGAGTACGTCCGAGCGCTCGCGGAGACGTACGAACGCGCGTTGGGGGCGTCGCTGGGGATCGAGCTCGAGGAGCCGGGGCTGGTCGAGCGGCTGCGGTCCTGAGCGGTCGGAAACGGGAGGAACGGGGGGCGACCGGACCGTCGGTTCGGAGCGTCAGCGCAGCCCGTCGGGGGAACCGAGCGCCCCGCCGAGACCGTCGCCGTCGCCACGGAGGCCGTCCCCGAGCGGGGCGGAGCCCGCCGCGTGCGCGTCGACGGCGTCGGCGACCGCGGACACCGGGTCGTGCGTCTCGACGTACGTCGCCAGCGCGAAGTCGGCCTCGTCGCCGCCCGCGAGCGCGACCGCCTCGGTGCGCGCGAGCCGACCGTCGAGCCAGTCGCGGACCACGCCCCGCCGGCTCGGGGCGAGCGGACAGACCCCATCGACGCCGCAGCGGTGCAGCGCCTTCGCGCCGGTCATCGGCGTCACGCCGGCTTCACGGGCGGCGTCCCCGACGCTTCGTCCGGCGGTGTACGCGTCGATCAGCGTCGCGGTCGCGGCGGGGGTACACGGGAGGGCGTCGGCGTGCTCCGAGAGGCGGTCGACGAGCGGCGTCTCCGTGTCGTCGGCGACGGCGACCCCGCGGTCCCGCTGGCGCGCGGTCACCTCGAGCCCGTCCGCGATCTCCGACAGCGTCATGAGACCCGATGGCGCGCACGGGGAGTTAAAACCACGGGACAGCGGCGGGACGAGCTCGCGATCACCGACCGGTAACCGGTCGGTTCGAGCGCGACGATCCGGGCGATCACCCCCGAATCCGCCCGGGTTTAAGTAAGGGATCGGGCCGGAGTTCGACGTGTGATGAGCCAGGCACGCTCGACCCGCGTCCGTTCGCACCGCACCGAGACGACCGACCGCGCGAAGGAGACGACCGCGGCCGACGAGGCGGCGACGACCCGAGACGCGAGGAGGGCCACGGCCGAAGCGACCGCCGTCGACGAGTGTCCCGAGTGCGGCGGCCGGACCCACGTCGACTCCGCCGAGCGCGTCTGCGCCGACTGCGGGCTCGTGATCGAGGCCGACCGGATCGACCACGGGCCGGAGTGGCGATCCTTCGCCGACGACGACACGAACCCCAAGCGCACCGGCGCGCCGCTGACGCGTTCCCGGCACGACCGCGGGCTCTCGACGGAGATCGGCCGGTCGACCCGCGTCAAGGGGCGCAAGCGCCGGCGGCTCGCCCGGATGCGGACCCAGCACAACCGCGCGCGGATATCGACCAAACGCGACCGCAACAAGGTGTACGCGTACACCGAGATCCGGCGGCTCACCGGCGTCTTGGAGCTTCCCGACAGCGTCCGCGACACGGCCTGCGCGCTGTTCGACTCCGCGCAGGACGAGAGCCTGCTGCGCGGTCGGTCGCTGGAGGGCTTTTCGGCCGCCTGCGTCTACGTCGCCTGCCGCACCGCGGACGTCGCCCGGACCGTCGGGGAGATCTGCGCGGAGGCGAAGGCGACGGAGGCGGAACACCGCGCCGCCTTCGACGCGATGAACCGCGAGCTGGGGCTCCCGATCGGTCCGACCGGTCCCGCGGAGTACCTCCCGCGGTTCGCGAGCGACCTCGGCTGTTCGGCCGACGTGGAGCGGCGCGCGGGCGAGCTCGCGAAGCGCGCCGTGACCGAGGGGATCGCCAACGGCCGCAACCCGGTCGGCGTCGCCGCCGCCTGCCTGTACACCGCGGCCCGCGAACTGGACGCCGATTGCACGCAGCGGGAGGCGGCCGACGTCGCCGACGTGACGCCCGTGACGGTCCGGCGGACGTACGTGGACCTGACCGAGGAGTGAACAGCCTGGGATCCCTCCCGAGCGCTCGCCGCCGATCGCGTGACGTGGGGACGGATCGCACGAAAACCGTTAAGCCCGGCTATCGCCTACGAGCGGACATGAGCGCTGACCGGTCCGCGTTACGGCGGGCCATCGAGCGCGGCGAGCGCGACGGAGGGGCGATCGAGTTCAAGGAGCGGCTGACACGCGAGGTCCACCTGTCGGAGGGTCGGATGGAGTCGCTCGTGGCTCAGCTCCGCCATCGGGTGCTCTCGGGCGACGGCGAGGCGACCTACGTCCTCGGCGTCACCGACGACGGCGGGCTGGCCGGGATCGCCCCCGACGCCTTCTCCGAGACGATGGACGTCCTCTCGCTCCTGGCCGGCGAGGCGGACGCTCACATCGCCGACGTCGAGACGTGGAGCGCCGGCTCCGCCGGGAACGGGAGCACGGAGGGGCTCGTCGGTCTCGCCACCCTCCGCGACGGCGGGATGTTCGAGACGGACGACGACCACCTCGTGATCGGCACGGCGGGCCACGTCGACCACGGCAAGTCGACGCTCGTCGGCACCCTCGTGACCGGCCGGGCCGACGACGGCCAGGGCGGCACGCGGGGGTTCCTCGACGTCCAGCCCCACGAGGTCGAGCGGGGGCTCTCCGCCGACCTGTCGTACGCCGTCTACGGGTTCGAGGACGGCGGCGACGATCCGGTCCGGATGGACAACCCGCACCGCAAGTCCGACCGCGCCCGGATCGTCGAGGAGGCCGACCGGCTCGTCTCGTTCGTCGACACCGTCGGCCACGAGCCCTGGCTCCGGACGACGATCCGCGGGCTCGTCGGCCAGAAGCTCGACTACGGGCTCCTCGTCGTCGCCGCCGACGACGGGCCGACGAAGACGAGCCGCGAGCACCTCGGCATCCTGCTGGCGACCGAGCTGCCGACGGTCGTCGCGATAACGAAGGCCGACGCCGTGAGCGACGATCGGCTCGCCGCGGTCGAACGCGAGGTCGAGTCAATGCTCCGTGACGCCGGCCAGACCCCGTTGCTCGTCGATCGCCACGGCATCGACGCGGCGGTCGCGGAGGTCGGCGACGGCGTCGTCCCGCTCCTCCGGACCAGCGCGGTGACGAAGGAGGGGATCGAGACGCTCGACCGGCTGTTCGAGACGCTCCCGAAGCGGGCGACCCCGGAGCGCGCGGAGTTCCGGCTGTACGTCGACCGGAGCTACAAGGTGACCGGCGTCGGCGCGGTCGCGTCCGGCACGGTGAACTCCGGCACCGTGGAGGCCGGCGACAAGCTCCTGTTGGGTCCGATGGCGGACGGCTCCTTCCGCGAGGTGGAGGTCAGGTCGATCGAGATGCACTACCACCGGGTGGACAAGGCGACCGCCGGCCGCATCGTCGGCATCGCGCTGAAGGGCGTCGCCGAGGAGGAGATCGAGCGCGGGATGGCGCTCGTTCCCCGCGACAGCGACCCCGCTCCGATCCGGGAGTTCGAGGCCGAGGTGATGGTGCTCAACCACCCGACGCGGATCCAGGAGGGGTACGAGCCGGTCGTCCACGTGGAGACCGTCTCCGAGGCGGCCGTCTTCGCGCCCGAGGGCGGCCGGCTCCTCCCCGGCGACACCGGTCGGACGCGCGTCCGGTTCAAGTTCCGGCCGTACCTCGTCGAGGAGGGCCAGCGGTTCGTCTTCCGGGAGGGGTCGAGCAAGGGCGTGGGGACCATCCGCGACGTGGAGCCGGCGGAGTGAGCCGAACGAGGAGCGGTCAGCCGTCGCCGTCGACGGATCAGCCGTCGCCGACCGACACGATCTCCATCAGGGGGTAGCCGTCGGTCATCGTCATCCGGGTGCGGACGGTCACGCCCTCGCGCTCGATCCGCATCTCGACGTCCATCAGCGAGCCGGTGAGCTCGGTGTAGCCGTTCTCGTGGTCGATCGCGTCGGCGACGCGGTCGTCGTGGATCGTCACGTCGACCGACTCGCAGAACGGCTGGTTCTCGATCGACTCCGCCATCGCGGCCTCCAAGCTCCGCGCGCTCGACGGACTGACGGGCGTCCCCGCGAACTGGTGGTACAGCGAGCCGAACTTGATCCCGGCCTCGAAACACGCCTGCTGCGCGTCGGTGGTCATGCCCGTACTGCGGCCGCACCGGCCTAAGAGGCTTCGAAGGCCCGGGGGCGGCCCGGAGTCGTCGCTCGGCGTCGGGCTCGCGAGCCGTCTCCTCGCGTCCGAACCGAAGCGGTTTGGTTCGGGGGCCGGAATCCGTCCGTATGAACACGCTACGGCTCGCCGGCGGCCGGGTGCTCCGCCCGGACGGCCGCGTGACCGAGGCCGACGTGACGATCGACCGCGACGCGGGGACGGTCCTCGCGGTGGGCGACGACGCGGCGACCGCCACGGGCGGGGACCGAGACGTCCCGTCGACGCCCGACGAGACCCTCGAGGCGGAGGGGTCGCTCGTGGTCCCCGGGCTCGTCAACGCGCACACGCACGTCGCGATGACGCTGCTGCGCGGGTACGCCGACGACAAGCCGCTGGACGCGTGGCTGCGGGAGGATATCTGGCCGGCCGAGGCGGAACTGACGCCGGACCATATCGAGGCCGGCGCCGCGCTCGGCGCACTGGAGATGATCCGCTCGGGGACGACCGCGTTCGCGGACATGTACTTCGCGATGGACCGGGTCGCCGACGTCGTCGACCGCGCCGGCCTGCGAGCGCGACTCGGCCACGGCGTCGTGACGGTCGGGAAGGAGGAGGGCGACGCCCGCGCCGACGTCGCGGAGAGCCTCGCGGTCGCCCGCGACCTCGACGGCGCCGCCGGCGGCCGGGTCCGGACCGCGTTCATGCCGCACTCGCTGACGACGGTCGGCGAGGAGTACCTGCGCGAGGGGATCGCCAAGGCTCGGGACGCGGGCGTGCCGATCCACCTGCACGCGAACGAGACGGAAGACGAGGTCGACCCGATCGTCGACGAGCGCGGGGAGCGGCCGATCGCGTACGCGGCCGACCTCGACGCGCTCGGCCCGGACGACTTCTTCGCGCACGGCGTCCACCTCGACGGGTCGGAGATCGACCGGCTCGCCGAGTCGGGGACCGCGGTCGTCCACTGCCCGGCCTCGAACATGAAGCTCGCCAGCGGGATGGCCCCGGTGCAGCGGCTCCGCGAGGCGGGCGTCACGGTCGCGCTCGGCACCGACGGGGCGGCCTCGAACAACGATCTGGACCTGTTCGACGAGATGCGGGACGCCGCCATGCTGGGGAAGCTCGCCGCGGACGACGCCGCGGCGGTCCCCGCCGAGGCGGTCGTGGAGATGGCGACCGCGGCGGGCGCGGACGCGCTCGGGCTCCCCGGCGGTCGGATCGAGCCGGGCGCGGCCGCCGACCTCGCGGTGGTCGATTTCGACGCGCCACACCTGACCCCGGTCCACGACCCCGTCTCGCACCTCGCGTACGCGGCGCGCGGGAGCGACGTGCGACACACCGTCTGCGACGGCGAGGTCCTCATGCGCGACCGCGAGGTGCTGACGCTCAACGCCGAGCGCGTGCGGGAGCGCGCCGCGGAGGCCGCCGCCGACCTCGTCGACCGCGTGGGCGGCGAGTAGCCCGCGTGGTCGACGATAGCCCGCGTCGAGCGGACGCGTCCGAAGCGCGCCCGAGCCGCGCGCCGATCCGGATCGGCGTGAAATCGGCCCCGATTCGCGGTGAATTCCCGCCGGATCGCCCGAACCGAGGAAACGGGCGATACGGAGCCGTTAAGCCGAATACAATCCGCATTAAACCGGCTTAAGCGAGTTCCCTTTTTATAGGGTAACGGCGGCTGGACCCGAGTGGACAATGAGAGGACACACGACAGCAGTTCTACTGGTCGCGGTCGTCGCGCTCGGCGCGATGGCCGGCGTCGCCGCCGCCGATGGCGACCTCGGCGTGAGCGTCGACAAAGACGCGGACGGGACAGCGACGGTCAACGTGACCGACAACGGCACCGCGGTCGAGAACGCGACGGTCAACGTGAGCGTGGCCGACGCGGAGAACGAATCGTACGCGGGAGCGGGCGAGTACACCACCGACGAGAACGGGACCGTCGATCTCCCCGCCCCCGACGAGGACGTCGAAGTCGAGGTGACCGCCGAGGACGAGAATGACTCCGTCACGGAGACGGAGACCCTCGAGGCGCCCGACGGCCTCGAACTCGACGTCTCTGACACCGACGGCGAGCCCGTCGTCGCGGTGACCGACAACGACACCGCAGTCGAGAACGCCTCCGTGAACGTCACGACCGCCGACAGCCAGAACGTTACCTACAACGGCACGGGCGACTACTCGACCGACGAGAACGGCACGGTGACGCTTGACGCCGCCGACGAGAACGTCACGGTCGACGTGACCGCCGAGTACGAGAACGAGACCGTCTCGACGACCGCCGACCTGACGACCGGCGACGAGGCGGCGGAGGAGGAAGAGGCGTTCGGACAGCGAGTCAGCGGGTTCATCGAGAGCATCCAGGACCGCGAGGGCGGCATCGGCGCCGCCGTCTCGGACTTCGCGACGGAGAACAACCCGGGTAACGCGCCGGACCACGCGGGCGGCCCGGACGACGCGGGCAGTGACAGCGCCGAGAACGAGAGCGACGCGCCCGGCAACGCTCCGGACGACGCGGGACAGGGGAACGACGGCGAACAGGGTCCCCCGGACGACGCCGGTGACGGCGACGCCGGTGACGGCGACGACGAGAACGGGGAGGACGACGCTGACACCGCAGACGAAGAGGCGGACGAGGAAGACGAGAGCGACGGCGACAGTGACGGCGACAGCGACGATGAGAGCGACGACGACAGCGACGATGAGAGCGACGACGACAGCGACGATGAGAGCGACGTTCGGACGACGCCGTAACCGACGTGCGGCGGCGCAGTGTTCGGTTCGATTTTTTTCCACGCGACCCGGTGTCGGCAGGGTTTAGTGCGCCGTGAGCGAACCGATTCGTATGAGCGAAACCGCGTATCCGCCGGTGTCGGAGCACCTCTCGGACCTCGAAACGGCCCGCGAGGAGGGGCGCCGGAAGATGGACTGGGCGCTCCAGCACATGCCGATCCTGAACGCGCTCCGCGAGGAGTTCGTCGACGAGCGGCCGCTCGCCGGCGAGCGGATCGCGATGGCGATGCACGTCGAGGCGAAGACCGCGAACCTCGTCGAGCTCCTGGCCGACGGCGGCGCCGAGGTCGCGATCACCGGGTGTAACCCGCTGTCGACCCACGACGACGTCTCGGCCGCGCTCGACGCCCACGAGTCGATCACCTCCTACGCCGTGCGCGGCGTCGACGACGACGAGTACTACGACGCGATGCACGCCTGCATCGCCCACGACCCCACCATCACCGTCGACGACGGGATGGACATGGTGAAGCTCGTCCACGAGGAGTACCCCGGACTGATCGACTCCGTCGTCGGCGGCGCCGAGGAGACGACGACGGGCGTCCACCGCCTGCGCGCGATGGACGCCGACGGCGAGCTCAAGTACCCCGTCTTCGCCGTGAACGACACGCCGATGAAGCGGCTGTTCGACAACGTCCACGGCACGGGCGAGTCGTCGCTCGCGACCATCGCGATGACGACGAACCTCTCGTGGGCCGGCAAGAACGTCGTCGTCGGCGGATACGGCCAGTGCGGGAAGGGCGTCGCGAAGAAGGCCGCCGGCCAGAACGCGAACGTGATCGTCTGCGAGGTCGACCCCCGGAAGGCGCTGGAGGCCCACATGGAGGGATACGAGGTGCTCCCGATGGTCGAGGCCGCGAAGAAGGGCGACGTGTTCATCACGACGACGGGCAACCGCGACGTGATCACCCGCGAGCACTTCGAGGAGATGGAGGACGGCGTCCTGCTGGCGAACGCCGGCCACTTCGACGTGGAGGTGAACCTGGGGGACTTAGACGACCTCGCCGTGGACCGCTACGAGGTCCGCGACGGCGTCGAGGGGTTCGAGATGGCCGACGGTCGCGTCCTGAACGTGCTCGCCGAGGGCCGGCTCGTCAACCTCGCCGCGCCCATCTCGCTGGGCCACCCGGTCGAGGTGATGGACCAGAGCTTCGGCGTGCAGGCGGTCGTCGTCCGCGAGCTGGCCGAACACGGCGAGGGCTACGAGCCCGGCGTCCACGACGTGCCCGACGAGCTCGACCGCGAGGTCGCCGAGATCAAGCTCGACGCCGAGGGCGTCGAACACGATACCCTCACCCACGAGCAGCGCGAGTACATGGGCAGCTGGGAGCACGGGACGTAGGCGGTCGGCGGTAGTGATAAACGAATAGTGATAAACGAACTGTGGTGGCGCGTGCTGACGAGCGCCCACGGGCGCGAGGCGCACGCGCGAGGGAGTCAGGTGCCCGGAGCAACGCGGAGGGCGACTGACGAGGCTGGGGAGGCGTGAGGTGCGGGGCGGTGCTGTGCGGGGTGGGGCGTTGGAGATGTCCGCCGTGTCGCTAGTCGCATCGATCACATCGTCCCGATCGACCGGGAGCTCGTCGGTCCCAGTTACGAGAACACCACAGCCAGCTGTCTACCCGGATCCTGATTCCTGACCGTCCGGATCCGCATCACCCTCGCGCCCTTTTTGGGCGACAACCACGTACGAGTAGCAGTGACAGTCACGAGCCTCCACGACCCGAGCCACCGCGAGGCCCTCTGGGAGCTGGAGGACGCCTTCGATCGGGGCGACCTGATCAGCCTGTTCGGGCGCTGCACGGTCAGCTACGAGGGTCGCGCGGCCTCGGACCTCGACGCCGGCGACCGCCTGCTCGTGTTGAAGCCCGACGGCGCCGCGCTCGTCCACACCGACGAGGGGCGACAACCCGTCAACTGGCAGCCGCCGGGGTCGGAACACCGCGCCGCGGTTCGCGAGGGCAGACTCCGGGTGCGCTCGACCAGAACCGATCCCGACGAGACGCTCACCGTCCGCTTTTCCGACGTCCACCAGCTCTCCGCGATGGCCGTGACGGGCGGGCGCGACCTCACCCTCCACGGCAGCGAGGAGGACCTCCGGACCCGGATCCTCGAACGCCCCGAACTCGTCGAGCCGGGGTTCGAGCCGCTGGAGATCGAGCGCCCCTCTAGCGCGGGCCCGATGGACGTGTTCGGCGTCGACGCCGACGGCACCCCGGTCGTCGTCGAGCTGAAGCGCCGGCGCGTCGGGCCGGACGCGGTCGGCCAGCTCGCGCGATACGTGCGGGCGCTCCGCGAGGAGATCGGAACCGAAGCGGTCGAACTCGGCGCCGACAACGACGACGGCGACGACGAGGGGACCCCCGTCGTCCGCGGTGTCCTCGTTGCGCCCTCGATCACGGAGCGGGCGACCGAGCGGCTGGCGGACCGAGGCTTCGACCACGTCGCGCTCGAACCGACTCCGGACGACTGAGCCCTCGACGGTCGGGGAACCGACCGGTGACGCCTCGCTATCGAAGGGTTTATCGCCGCAGCGCGGGCTACATCGGGCAAGTAGCCATGTCTGACAAACCCGCCTCCATGTACCGGGAGATCGACAAGCCGTCGTACACCCGGCGAGAGTACATCACCGGAATCCCCGGCTCGAAGATCGCCCAGCACAACATGGGCGACCTCTCCGCGGAGCCGGACGACTACCCGGTCCAGATCAGCCTGCGCGTCGAAGAGGAGCTCCAGATCCGCCACGGCTCGTTGGAGAGCGCGCGCCTCTCGGCAAACCGCCACCTGATCAAAGAGCTCGGCGAGGGCAACTACAAGATGACCCTCCGCAAGTTCCCCCATCAGGTCATCCGGGAGAACAAGCAGGCGACCGGCGCCGGCGCGGACCGCGTCTCCGACGGGATGCGGCAGGCGTTCGGGAAGCCGGTCGGCACCGCGGCGCGACTGAACGCGGACGACGTCGTCTTCACCGCGTACTGTGACGTCGAGCAGGCGCCCGTCGTGAAGGAGGCGTTCCGCCGCGCGTACAACAAGCTCTCGCCGCCGTGCCGGATCACGGTCGAGCGCGGCGAGAAGCTCCTCGTCTCGTAAACGCTAGTCGGCCTTCTCGTCCGTTGAGACGGGTTTTCTGTCGCGATTTCACCGCTCCGGTCTCGCCGCGGCACGGCGAGCCGAACGCCTGAAATACCTTCCTCGCGTACCGACCGCCAGTGTCACAGCAGTTGGCCGAGGTCGAGACGCTGTTCCTCCACGAGGCGCGGAGCGACTACACCGTCGTCGCCGTCCGCGACGGAACCCGCGTGCTCCGCGGGCGGCTCGAACTCAAGGAGACGTCCGCGGGCCCGCGCCCGGGGAAGTTCCGCGTGATCCGAGACGGCGAGGATCACCCCCGTCAGCCCGACGAGTTCGTCGACCTCGCCCGCGCGGCGGACCGCATTCGCATTTCCGAGCAGACCTCCCGAGAGAATCGAAACCGGCTGGAGGCGATGCTCGACGGCTACCAGCTGGAGGCGGTGGCCGTCCGGACCTGCCGGCGCTGCGCGAACGACGGCCGGTACGGGCCGATCACGAGCGAGAGCGCGGTCGAGCACAACGACGAGCTCATCTGCCGCGACTGCGCCCGCCGAGAGCTGGAGCGCGAGCTCTCGTACAAAGGCGAGTTCACGGGCGCCGCCGAGGAGCGGTTAGAGGAGCTGCTGTACGAGTCCGGCGACTTGGACCGGATCGTGAACCTCCTGCAGGGCGGGCTCGATCCCGACCTCACCAAGTACGACGAGGTCTCGGCCAACGTCGACGACGTGAGCCCCGTGCGCACCGAGGACCTGGACCTGCACCCGGACCTCTCCGCGCACCTCCAGGGGCGCTTCGAGGAGCTGCTCCCGGTCCAGAGCCTCTCGGTGCGGAACGGCCTCCTGGAGGGCGACGATCAGCTCGTCGTGAGCGCGACCGCGACGGGGAAGACGCTCGTCGGCGAGTTGGCCGGTATCGATCGGGCGCTGAAGGGGGAGGGGAAGCTCCTCTTCCTGGTGCCGCTCGTCGCGCTCGCCAACCAGAAACACGAGGACTTCCGGGACCGCTACGGCGACCTGCTCGACGTCTCGATCCGGGTCGGCTCCTCGCGGGTGAACGACGACGGGAACCGGTTCGACCCGAACGCCGACGTGATCGTCGGCACCTACGAGGGGATCGATCACGCGCTCCGGACCGGCAAGGACCTCGGCGACGTCGGCACCGTCGTCATCGACGAGGTCCACACGCTGAAGGAGGGTGAACGCGGCCACCGCCTCGACGGGCTCATCTCCCGGCTGAAGTACTACAGCGAGGAGCGGATGCGGACCCGGGAGGGGTACGGCGGCACGCAGTTCGTCTACCTCTCCGCGACGGTCGGGAACCCGGAGTGGCTCGCCGAGACGCTCCGGGCGACGCTCATCGAGTACGAGGAGCGGCCCGTCCCCATCGAACGGCACGTCACCTTCGCCGACAGCCGCGAGAAGGCGCAGATCGCCGACAAGCTCGTGAAACGCGAGTTCGACACGAAGTCCTCGAAGGGGTACCGCGGGCAGACGATCATCTTCACCAACTCCCGGCGCCGCTGTCACGAGATCAGCCGGAAGCTCCGGTACGACTCCGCGCCGTACCACGCCGGACTCGACTACGGCCGCCGGAAGAAGGTCGAGCGGATGTTCGGGGACCAGGAGCTCTCCGCGGTCGTCACCACCGCGGCGCTCGCGGCCGGCGTCGACTTCCCCGCCTCGCAGGTGATCTTCGACTCGCTGGCGATGGGTATCGAGTGGCTCTCGGTCCAGGAGTTCTCGCAGATGCTCGGCCGCGCCGGGCGGCCGGACTACCACGACCGCGGGCGCGTCTACCTCCTCGTCGAACCCGACGGGGTCTACCACAACTCCATGGACCGCACCGAAGACGAAGTGGCGTTCACGCTCCTGAAGGGAGAGATGGAGGACGTGGCGACCCACTACGACGAGACCGCCGCGGTCGAGGAGACGCTGGCGAACATCGTCGTCGCGGGCAAGAAGGCGAAGCGGCTCAACGACCGGATGATCGGCGAGGTCCCCACGACGCACGCCGTCGGGAAGCTGTTGGAGTGGAGGTTCATCGACGGCTTCTCGCCGACGCCGCTGGGTCGGGGGATCACGAGGCACTTCCTCGCGCCCGACGAGGCCTTCTTCATTCTCGACGCGATCCGGAACGGGACCGACCCCTACGAGATCGTCGCAGATCTCGAGCTGCGCGACGACGAGGAGTGAGGGGGTGGGCGGCACGAGACGGTCCAACCGAGCGCGGCCCACTCGCGCAACGAAACGCTTTAGCGGCCGATGCCGGTATGTGAACCTACGGGACCGTGGGTTAGTGGTATACTTCGGGCCTTGGGTGCCCGTGACCCCGGTTCGAATCCGGGCGGTCCCACTCTGCTGCTGCGAGCACTCTCGCTAGCGCCGCGACCGTGAAATCGGGTTCGAATCCCGAACGGCGCGGCGACGGCTCGATCGACACCAATCCGCCTGCCGCCTTTCGAAATCCTTTTGTCTCGAATCGGCGTTGGTCCGAGTGCGAGCCGCCTTAGCTCAGACTGGGAGAGCACTCGACTGAAGATCGAGCTGTCCCCCGTTCAAATCGGGGAGGCGGCATGGCTTTCGGATCCGATCCGCATTCGTGAGTGCCGTTTGAAGGTCGAGCTGTCCCCCTCCCCGCGAGCACAGCGAGCGGGGGCTCGGAAGACGATCGTAGCGAAGTCTTCCGGTGTTCAAATCGGGGAGGCGGCATATTTCGAGACGGTGAGCGGAGCGAACCGGCGAGAAAACGACGCCGAACCGATTTCGAGCAGACGAGGCGCGAGCCGGAGCGGAGCGAGGGCGAGCGTCTCGGCGAGTTCAAATCGGGGAGGCGGCATCAGACTCAGAGTTCAAATACCCGCGGTGCTGCGCGGGCGGTTTTTCGGGGGTCTCTCGGAACCGACTCACGGACCACGAGCTGTGGTCGGAGTTTATCATCGTTCGGGTCGTTGTTACTTAGTATGGAGGACTTCCGGATACATCTCGTGGGACCGAAACCGCAGGCTTTGACCATCGTCAATGCCTTTTCGGCGGCGCCGGTCGAAACATCGGCTCACGATTACGCCGTGGATGTTCTCTCGGAGGTCGACGCTGGCGAGGTGGACTGCATCGTGAGCGACTACGAGTTAGCAGACGGTGACGGACTGGCGTTGGTCTCGTCAGTTCGGCATCGCGAACCATCGCTCCCGTTCGTGCTGTATCCCCACACCGACATCGGCGATGAACGGTTAGCGAGCGAGGCGATTACCCGCGGTGTGACCGACTACGTGCCAGGCGACGCCGAGCCGGAGACACTGATCGACCGAGCCGTCGACGCCGCCCGGCGAGGATCACGCTCGGCGTCGGAACCCGATCTTACGCCTGGTCACCTCCAGTATCAGGCGATGAACGAGGCGCCGGTCGGCGTCACTATCGCGGATGTAACCGTGCCGGACGAGCCGCTCGTATACGTCAACGACGCCTTCGAACGGATCACCGGCTACGAACGTTGGGAGGTGCTCGGACGTAACTGCCGGTTTCTCCAGGGCGAGGACACCGATCCAGACACGGTTTCTCGGATGCGCCAAGCGATCGAGGGACGCCAGCCCATTACCGTCGAACTCCTCAACTACCGCAAGGACGGCGAACCGTTCTGGAACCGCGTCGAGATCGCCCCACTCGGCGAGGAGGAGCCCGGGGAAATCACACACCTCGTGGGATTTCAGTCGGACGTCACCGAACGGAAGGAGGCCGAACTCAGAGCCGAGCGACAGGCCACCGAGCTTCGCTCACAGCGCCGGGATCTGCAGCGACTTCTCTCGCGAATCAAAGGGCTGATGGCCGACATCACCGAGGCCGCCATCGAGACGACGGAGCGGGGGGACCTCGAGAGAGCGGTGTGTGAGCGCTTCATCGGGGCAGGATATCGCTCGGCTTGGATCGGGCGACGCCAACTCACCGGCAAGCAGCTAGTCGCGAGCACCGCGGCTGGCTACACCCCGATCGATGGGAGCCAGATCAGACTTCCTGACGAGACCTCGTCCTCGTCCCCACCAGCCGATCCGACAGTGCGGGCGTTTCACTCCAGCGAGGTCGTCATCGCCGACTCCGAATCCCTGCTGACCGACTCGGTCCACAGTCGGTTGCTCCCAGCTGGTGGATCTATCGCGGCGATCCCCCTCCAGTATCGGGAAGCGACCTACGGCATTCTGACGGTCTACACCGATCGTTCGATGACGTTCGACGACTACGAACGAACCGTTCTGGAAAGCATCGGTCGCGTCGGCGGCGGCGCGATCGACTCACTTCGAAACCGTCGGCTGCTCACCGACGACGAGGTTCGACGGTTGGCTTTCGAGTCCACGAACGAGTCGTTCCCCCTGATGGACCTATCCCGGTGTTATGAGTGCCGACTGGAGTACGCCGACCGGGTCCCGAGCGGGAACGACGGGCGAGGGCCGATCCTGTTCACCGCCCGGGAGGCGACCCCGGATGCCCTCGAGGCCGCCGCGAAGGACCCCGATGTAACCGTCATCGCGAAGGAAGACGCGGGCGCAATCATCGAGTACAGCACCCAAGAAGGTGGGTTCTTGGAGACGGTTATCGACAACAACGGTATCGTCCGGGAAATGACCATCTCGGACGGGACGGCCGAACTCGTCGTCGATGTTCCCAATCGAACGGATCCGCGGCCGATCATCGAGGCGATTCGTCAGCGGTACCCGGGGACCGAACTCGTCACTCAGCGCCAAGACGAGAGGCTGCGACGAACGGACAACTGTGTGATCGAGCAACTCCGCGAGCAACTCACCGATCGGCAGTACGCCGCCCTCCGTCGGGCCCACCTTAGTGGGTACTTCGAGTGGTCTCGGCCGGTTAAGGGGGAAGCCCTCGCCAAGTCGATGGGGATCACGCGTTCGACCTTCCACGAGCACCTCAGGACGGCCCAGCGAAAGATATTCGACTCGATTTTCGACGCCCAAGGGGGCAGTCCCTGACTCGTTGGGGTCGAATCTTTCTATCGTGCAGGCCGTATCGATTCCTGTACGGACGCGCTCCGACTTCGATCGGACGACGTGTCGACACTCACCCGATGCTTCCCCCGAGCACGTATCTCGAATTTCACCTCGTGTTCACCCTGCCACCGATCGCTCTCCTCGTTGTCGCGGCCTGTCGCCGCGAGAACGCATTGACTGGGCGCATTCCGGGCATCGGTATCCTCGTTATCGTGATGGTAGCCGTCGCCTACACGACGCCGTGGGACAACTACCTCATCCACCGCGGCGTCTGGTGGTACGGTACCGGCGTGACGTGGGGATACGTCGGCTCCGTGCCGGTCGGTGAGTATCTGTTTTTTGCCCTCCAGCCCCTACTCACCGTACTTTTTCTCGTCCAGCTTTCGATTCCGACCGACACGGATATTCAGCTCGGGAGATGCGAACGCGCCGTCGGAGTCCTCGGGGGGCTTTCGGTCGGTGCCCTCGGCGCGGTGCTCGTGGTCTCAACGCCTTCGACGCTGTATCTGGGTGCGATACTTCTGTGGGCGGGACCCGTTCTCGCAATCCAGTGGGGCTTCGGCTGGACGCACCTCTGGCGGATACGCCGAACCGTCGCCGTCGCAGTCGCCGTCCCCACGGTCTATCTTTGGATTGCGGACCGGATCGCTATCTCGCTCGGGCTGTGGGTCATCTCCGCGACGAACACCGTGGGAGTCGCCCCGTTTGGCCTTCCCCTCGAAGAAGCGACCTTCTTTTTCGTGACGAACCTCTTCGTCGTTCAGGGGTTCGTCCTCTACGTGTGGCTACTGGACCGATGGCCGTCGGTGGCGGACTCGCCACTCGCGGCTCGCTATCGACGGTATCTTGCCGTTTTGGACCGAAATCTCCGAGAGTGACATGCACGGTTCCACTGAGCAGACCACGTCGGATTCCGTCGAGCGCCGACTACGACGGGCGACCATCTATCCGGGATGGCTCGCCCTATCCGGTACAACCCTGCTCTTTGCGCTCGGCGTCTCTATCCCGTATCGGTATCAGTTCGTCCCGCTCGCCGCGAGCGTCTTGCTGCTCGGGCTGCCCCACGGAGCGCTCGATCACCTAACGCTTTCGAGGGCTCGCGATCGTCGGGCGACGGGCCGGTCGTTGGCGGCAATCGGTGGACTCTACGGCCTCTTGGGCGGACTGTATGCTGTCGGATGGTTTTTCGCGCCCGTCGCAGGGTTCGCTGGCTTCATTCTCCTGACCTTGCTTCACTGGGGGCAGGGCGAACTGCACGCACTGCTTACCAGTATCGGCGTCGAGCACCTCGAAACAGCGAGACAGCGTGTGGCGACCGCGCTTGCCCGCGGCACGCTACCGATGCTCGTTCCACTCGTCGCGTTCCCCGACCAGTACCGGCTGATCGCCACGACGCTGGTCGGCCTCTTCGGAACCACGGATATCGGACCCCTGGCCGTCGCGTTCACGCCGAGGGGCCGTGTGGTGGTGGCAGCAGCCGTCGTCGCCCTTCTCGCCGGGACGCTCGCCCTCGGCTATCGGCGCACGAGCGGGCCCACCGGGTGGGCGTTCGATGCGGGCGAGACGGCGCTTTTGGTCGTGTTTTTCGCGACCGTGCCGCCGATCTTGGCCATAGGGCTGTATTTCACGCTGTGGCATTCGCTACGGCATATCGGTCGGCTTCTCGCGCTCGCTCCGACGGCTCGGACGGCACTCCTCGACGGCGACTACAGGCGGGCATTCGGGCGGTTCGCTCGTGACGCCGCTCCGCTCACCGCCGCCGCGATACTGATACTCGCCGGATTCTACGCGCTCGTTCCAGCGACGCCAGCGACGACGGTCGAACTCGTCGGCCTGTATCTCGTTTTTATTGCCGTTCTGACGCTTCCGCACGTCGCGGTCGTCTCCTTGCTCGACCGCGAGCAGGGCGTCTGGACCGAGCCAACGCCGCGCCTCCTCGAACGGCCTGGATCCTGACTAGTTTGGTGTCGAATT
Organism: Halorubrum sp. AD140; assembly: GCF_034497445.1. NCBI lineage: Archaea > Methanobacteriati > Methanobacteriota > Halobacteria > Halobacteriales > Haloferacaceae > Halorubrum > Halorubrum sp. AD140. The sequence goes on along the minus strand of NZ_JAXRUU010000031.1, from coordinate 3,821 downwards.
GAGTACGTCGGACGCCGATATTGAGCGTGTATGACGGCTACCACCGGTATCCCGGATTCGTTCGCACAGCTTGGCGTAGTGCTTCAGACCGAAACGACACAATCGGAGATATTCCAGATGGTCATGGAAGATACGGCTCTGGCGGCTTCTTTCTGGGTGAATATCGCGCTGGCCGGTTTCTCTATCCTCCTGTTTGCCTACATCGCCAGAAACGTCGAGGACCCGCGGGCGACGCTCATCGTCGTCGCGACGATGATCGTTCCCGTGGTATCGCTTTCGAGTTACACGGGACTCGCCTCGGGACTGACTATCAGCCTCATCGAGATGCCACCCGGACACGCACTCGCCGGGGAGGAGGTGCTCACGATGTGGGGCCGATATCTGACCTGGGCGCTCTCGACGCCAGCGATTCTGCTGGCGTTGGGACTGCTCGCGGGTTCGAACGTCACGAGAATCTTCACCGCGGTCACCTTCGACATCGCGATGTGTGTGACCGGCCTGGCCGCCGCGCTCACCACGTCGAGTCACCTGCTGCGGTGGTTCTGGTACTTCATCAGCTGTACGTTCTTCCTCGTGGTGCTGTACATCATCCTCGTCGAGTGGCCGAAAGACGCCGACGCCGCCGGAACGGCAGACATCTTCAACACGCTGAAAATCCTGACAGTCGTCATGTGGCTCGGTTATCCGATATTCTGGGCGCTCGGCACGGAGGGAATCGCGGTTCTCGACATCGCTATCACCTCCTGGGCCTACAGCGGCCTCGACGTCATCGCGAAGTACGTCTTCGCATACCTGCTGATCAGCTACGTCGTCGACGAGCCCGACAGCGTCACCGCCGGTTCCGATTACGGCATCACGTCCCGGGGTTCGGTCGCGATGGCCGACGACTGATACGGGGACTCGTGTATCCCTACTCGTCACACCACCGCTTTCGTCCGGTTCCCTCGAACGGTCACGCGCTCGAAAACTGGGGCGGCCCACCGTTCAAGACTGGTTCGCCCCCACCGCACTCTCATTCGTGCGGGTGAAACCGGTTGATAGCTCGCTTGACCGCCTTACTTTCGCCGAGGAGCGTGATGTGATCGCCGGCTTCGAGGACGGTGTCCCCGCTGGGAACGTGCGCCGACTGCCCTCGGCCGACGACGGCGACGATACACCCGTCCGGGATCTCGGCGTTGATTTCGGCGATCGACTTCCCGACGAGATCCGAAGCAGTTACCTCGATTTCCTGAACGTCGTGTCCGTCGCCGAGTTCGGTCATCCAATGAGAGAGCGCCGGCCGTTCGATCTCGTTGTCTATCGCGAGCGCCGTCGCCATCGGCGCGTCGATTGCAGTCACCCCGACCGTCTCGAACGCAGGCACGTTTTCCGGGCTGTTCACCCGCGAAAACACCTCTCGGACGTCGAACTTCGACTGTGCAAGCTGACAGACGAGCAGGTTGTCGTTGTCGTTTTCCGTCGCCGAAACGACGATCTTTGCGTCGTCGGCTCCGGCAGCGGCCAGAACGTCCGCGTTCGTACCGTTCCCGCGGTGGACGGTAAATCCCTCTTCACGGGCCCGCTCGAGGTTTTTTATGTCGTCTTCGACGATGATGACGAATTCGCCACGATTCTCTAGACGTTCTGCGAGCGCACGGCCGATTCGGCCGCCGCCCACGATTATGGTACGCATTGGTGTCACTCCGAATAAGTCACCGATCTGTCTTGCGAGACCGCCTTCAACGACGACCGTCCCGAAGATGACGACGAAGACGGCCGCGGTGAGCGTACTCGCTGCCTCCGCGTTACCGGCCGACGAAAGTTCGATTGCAAACAGCGTTGCGACGCTCGCGGGGACGATCCCTCGCGGGCCGACCGCGCTCAAAAAGAGCCGTTCGCCGCGGGTGTACCGCTCGATTCCAATCGTCGAGACAGCGACGACGACCGGCCGTATCACCAGCACGGCCACGACCAGAAGGGCAATTCCGCGGACCCCCAGTTCGACTATCGCGGCCAGATCTATGAGCGCCGCGAGCGAGATGAATACGAACGACAGGACCACGAGCGTCAGATCGCGACCGAACTGCTTCATGGTCTCGCGGTGCGGAAACGAGATGTTCCCCAAGATGATCCCCGCCGATGCCGCAGCGGCGACCCCGGCTTCGGCCGCGAGCAGATCGGCGACGGCGAACGAGCCCGTTGCGGCCACGAGACCCAAAAACCTCGCGGCTTGCGGAGCCTCCCCCGGAGTGAGTTCGAGGTCGAGTAGGACATACACGACCGCAGCCGCGAGCGCGCCGACCCAGACTCCGAGCACGAGCCGCACCACGAAGGCGGTCACGGACTCGAGCAACGTGCCATCCCCGAGGACGAACACCTCGAAGATGACCACCGCCGCGATAGCCGCCGTCACGTCGTTGACGATTCCCTCACTTTCCAGCGCCGTCGCGACGTGTTCGCGAACCCGAACGACTTCGAGGATCGGCGTGATCACCGTTGGCCCGGTCGCCACAAGCAACGCGCCGACGAGAAACGAGAGTTCCCAGTCGGCGTTCAAAAACAGCCGTACTGCAGCCGCGGTTCCGAAGAAAGTAAGTGACGCGCCGATCGTCGTGAGCCGAACGGTCGCCCTCGACGCCTCCCGAATGCGCTCGATACTGAGGTGGAAGGCACCGTCGAAGACGATTATCGCGACGCTCAAGCCGACGACCGTTCTCAGTCCGGCCCCGAACGTCTCTATCGTCACGACCCCGATCCCGGACGCCCCGAGAGTGAGTCCGATCAGGATAAGAAAGAGGACACTCGGCGTTTTCAGGCGTCGGGCGAGCAACTGAGCTGCGATCCCCAAAATCAGTATGCCCGTAACGACTGGCAAGGTGTTCGCAGCCACGCCAGCCGATACGGGTGCCGGAGATATCATTTGACACCCCCTCCTGTATGGCTCTATCCCGCGCTCGACTCGAAACCGGACTGTCGAAGCCAGGTGATCCGGTTCCCAGCAGATGGTGGTCCCACAGCCGGGAGGCGGCATACCCTTTCATTCGCGTCCCCACGCCGTCGGGTACTGCAGCCGTATTCGAAACGGAGCGCGCTCGGAGCGCGGCGTAGTGGAGGACCCGTGTCGTCAGTCACGAATTGGAGTCCCTCGCCGGTAAGGCTAGATTACGGATACAAGCCCTCTGGCAGGCGAATTCAGCGGGGTATAACAATACCCGAACGTGGCCAAGTGCAGTCGATGGGAGAGCAGATCACGAGCGTATCGCAATCCGGATCACCGTTCCCGGCGACGCGACTGTGCTCGAACACGACCGGACGCAGCACCACTCGATTACAATGAAGCGCCCCTCACTCAAAGACCAGCTCGAGGACCAGCTCAAGGGGAGCACGTCCAGTGCAGACGATCAGATGGCGCAAGCGATAGTCGATGCCCTCTCGGCGAACGACAAGGTCATCGAAATCAGACCGGTGAAACGGTCGAAAATGATGCGACTGAAACGAGTTCTGCTGTTCGGGGCGGGCGCGATCGCCCTCGCCTACTGGGTCACGACCTCCCAGAAGCCGAACGACGCGATCAAGGGTGTAAAAGAGAAGACGGCCGACCGGATCCACCAGGCCGCAGAGAGTATCGAAGCGGGGAGCAAGGTCGCCTCCGAACGGATCGAGGAAGGCTCAGAGCGGGCCAGTGAGGCGGTCCAAGAAGCCGGTGAGAAAGCGTCAGAACAGGCTGAAGAAACCGGTGGGAAGACGGCGGAACAGGCTGAAGAAGCCGGTGAGAAAGCGTCAGAACAGGCTGAAGAAACCGGCGAGAAAGCGTCAGAACAGGCTGAAGAAACCGGCGAGAA